>VXOH01000159.1:481-69062 GCA_009840135.1 Chloroflexota bacterium
TCCTGGTTCCTTTGAAAAGTCTCCTGGTTCCTTTGAAAAGTCTCCTGGTTCCTTTGAAAAGTCTCCTGGTTCCTTTTAAGGGTCTCCAGGTTGGCCTGAAGGTACTCCTGGCTGGCGATCAGACGGTCCAGGAGTTGGTCGTGGTTCTCGATCATGGAGTCCAGGCGCGCTATGGTCTGCTCGTGACGCGCGGCGGCGGTCTCGAGGTAGTCCACTCTCTCTTCCAGTGGTTGTTGCTGCATGGGCTGGTGTCCTTGTGGGGTGTGCCTGGATGTCTGCCCGGCCAGTATAGCACGGTCCGGCGCGGTTGGAGCAGGACTCGGCGCGCTGGCGTCTTTCCAGGGGAAGTGGGGAGGATCGTGTCTAACGTATTATAATGAGCGAGTCGTTTGGTGATTAAGTATCAATAATGGCGAGATTGAGTATGAGCAAATACATGGCAATTGGGGCGTTGCTGTTGCTGTCGGTTGCCTGCGGCGCGTCCACCACGCCAACACTGGCGCCCACGGCAGCCCCTCCACCAACCCTCACACCCACTCCTGAACCCACGGCGACACCCCTGCCCGTTCCCACACCAACGCTGGAACCCACTGAGACCCCGACGGCGGCGCCTACACTGACACCTACGCCGACACCAACTGAGCCTTCGCCCGCAACGCCGGCCGCAACGCCCACCATAGCGGCTGTAAGTGAGCCAATGCCGGAAGGTGCCCCGCACGACAAAAGCGTGCTGGAGACCGTATTTCCGGAGATACGGGACAAGCTGAAGGATGTCCGGCCGGTGTACACGGCCTATTTTCACAGCGACGACTGGCAGTCGCCCGGGAAAAACACGACAGTTGATGAAGTTTTCAAACTATTGAAGATGGAGAACATTGTTACCCACGAAGGACTTGAGCAGGTCAGTCCAGCCATGGTTGTTGACGTGGAGCCTGACCTGATCATCGCCGATTCCATAGAGAGCATTGTGGAAAACCCGGCTTTATCCGGCCTTCACATGGTGAGTGACACGGCGCATATTCCGCATCACATTTTCGTGATGAAGGAAGGCTACTCCTTTTACGTGGCAGACCCGGGCTTCAGGGACACCGTGGCCGCCTTCGCTGCCTTTGCCTACCCCGACACTTTCCCCCTTGCCGGAGCAATGGTGGACGACCACGGCGAAGGGCATGATGAAGGGGAAAGGGAAGAGGGAGGCCACGACCACGGCGATGGCCACTCCCACTCCCATTCCCATTCTCATAGTCCCTGAGAGCAATCAGGGTCTTTCGATTGTTGCCGAGACCGTTCGCCCTGGGCCTGCCAAAGGGCCGCCCGTTTATGGTTCGACAAGCTCACCACGAACGGACTGGAAAGGATGCTGTCGAAAATCGAAAGGCCCTGGAGAGCAATTCCACCCCAAGCAAAAACCCGATACTCCGTGTATAATGGCCGCAAAATTCTAAGAGGAGGGTCAGCATGACGGAGATAGGCAGACTGATAACGGCTATGGTAACTCCCTTTGATGACGAGGGACGGGTGGATTATGACCAGGCCAAGCGTCTGGCTAACGCGCTGCTGGATTCGGGCAGCGACGGCGTTATCGTGTCCGGCACCACCGGCGAGTCCCCCACCCTCACCACCGAAGAGAAAATCCGGCTGTACGGCGAAATCAAGGACGCCGTGGGCGACCGGGGCGCCGTCGTGGCCGGCACGGGCAACTACAGCACCGCCGAGAGCATCGAGCTAAGCATGGAGGCGGAGAAGGCCGGGGTGGATGGCCTGCTGCTGGTGGTCCCCTATTACAACAAGCCTCCCCAGGAGGGCCTGTACCAGCACTTCAAGGCTATTGCCGGCCACGTCAACCTGCCCTGCATGCTCTACAACGTGACCAGCCGCACCAGCCTGAACATGACCCACGACACCACCATACGGCTCAGCCATGTGGACAACATCGTCGGGGTCAAGGAAGCCGGCAGCGACATGGACCAGATTACCCGAATTATAGAGGGGTCACGGGATGGGTTCCGTGTCTGGAGCGGCAACGACAACGAGACCTTCTACATCATGGCCACCGGCGGCTACGGCGTGGTCAGCGTGGCGTCCCACCTGGTGGGCAACCAGATCAAGCAGATGATGGGGTTGCTGTTGGAAGGCGAGGTGGAGCAGGCCGCCGCCGAGCATCGCCGCCTGCTGGAGATATTCAAGGTGCTGTTCATCGTCTCCAACCCCATTCCGGTGAAGCATTCCCTGAACCACGTGGGCTTCAACGTGGGCAACCCCCGTCTGCCGCTGATACCGGCGGACGAAAAGTCGGCAGCCCAGATAGAAGAAGTCCTGGCGCGGTACGAGATGGATATAGTGGCGCCAGCGTAGGGGCGGGGTCGGAGTAAACGGTTGTCATAAGTTCAGGGGCGGGCTGGAAGGGCCCGCCCTTCTTTTGTTTAGACCTCTTAAGTTAGGGCGGGAAATCAGCCAATCTGCAAAAGCTATGGCCCCGTGATTTCAAGAATCTGCGGAAGGGCATACTAGAAACCTTGTGTTGCCAGGTATTGTGTGAAAACACAACGCAAATATAATGGGAATTCAGGCACCAGGAAGAAGTAGAGTCGGCTCGTCTTTGGACGGTCCTTCATGTATCGAATACCAGCAAGTTCATGGTTATTAGGCTAGGCCAATGTTCATGTAAGGCGGGAACCGAATGCTCAACAGGCCCAGCATCAGAAGAGATATCGTCCTGATACTCATCGGTACCGCTATAGGGACTTTATTCGGTATTTTTGTTGCCTACCCTGAGTTGCTGGCAAATTCCCGAGAGAATTCTGCTAGGATAGAAGGCAACAGGTCGCAAATCGAGTTGCTTTGGGAAGCTCATGAAGTGGAACACGTTGGCTCAGATCTGAAGGAGGGAAGCCGATGAGCAATGCGATCTTTACTATAGCAAGCGCTATGTTCGGAATCCCGCTCGTTTTGATGTTGGCGCTTGCTATAGTGTGGGAAATACCGTCCCTGGTCCTTTTTGTCGGGGGATGGAGTATGGCGTTCGGTGTTGTTGTGGCCGGACTCGGTGCTGTAATAGCTTGGTATGGAGGCTGAGACACGGCGCAGAGCGCATCAAAGCCTGTAGGTCCTAAAAATCACTCTAATTTGCCATAAGTATAGTCTAATGGCGTTGCTCATCTTGACTTTGCAGATTCTCCAACACCCCCAAACCCGTACTCCCCCCGGTACTCCTCCGGCAACTGGTAGGCTATGCGCTGCATTATCATTTCCAGCACCGCCTCGGCCGCCACTCGAGTCTGGCCTCCCTCCAGCACCGGCGGCGTGAAGGGCTGTCCTATATTCAGCCGGAACCGGCACAGGGGGAAGGGCATCCGCTGGTGGGGAAACTTCTCCGTGCCAGTAATGCCGATGGGCAGCACCGGCGCCTGGGACTTCATGGCCAGGTAGGCGGCGCCGGCCATGCCCTTGATGAGCTTCTGCTCCGGGCTGCGCTGGCCCTCGGGGAAAACCATCACCGCTTCATCCCGGGCCAGCAGCTCCAGGGCCGCCCGCACCGCACTTACCCCAAAGGAACGATCCACGGGATAGACCCGGAAGGACCGGAACAGCCATCCTTTGGCGGCGGGCTCGAATAGCTCCTGCTTCCCCAGAAAGGACACAGGCCGAGGCATAGCGGCGGCCACCGACGGGGGATCGTTGTAGGAGAGGTGGTTGGCCACCACTATCAAGGGGCCGTAGGGGGGCACGTTTTCCCGGCCGATAACTTCCATCCGCCCGAAGACGTTGAAGCAGAAACGGGCCAGGGCTCGCCCGGGGTAGTAAAGCGTCGTCATGCCGCACTTCCGTCGGCCTTGCGGCCCAGCCGCTCCAGAATTCTGGCCACCACCTGCTCTATAGTCAGGTCGCTGGTATCCAGAAGGAAGGCATCGGGCGCCTGGGCCAGGGGCGAGTCCTTGCGCTGGGAGTCTATCCGGTCCCTGGACAGGGCGTTGGCCAGTACCTCGTCGTAGTCGGCGGGCATTCCCTGGGCAATCAACTCGTCGTAGCGGCGGCGTGCCCTGACTTCGGGCGAGGCAGTCATAAATACCTTGAGGCCGGCGTCAGGCAGGACCACCGTTCCGATGTCTCTTCCCACCATTACTATGCCTCCCATGTCCTGGCACGACCGTTCCGCAATGCTCCGCTGCTGCCTTACCATATCCCGCCGCACCCCCGAAACCGTGGACACCGGAGAAACGTGACGGTCAACTTCCGCCGTTCGCAGTTCGGGGCCCAATTCCCTGCCGCCCAGCAGGATGGTTCGCCCCTCCAGGTCATTGAGCTGCATGGGAGTGCCTTGCGCCAGTTGGGTCAACGCGTCGGAGTTGTCAATGGACACGGCTTCCTGGAGGGCGAGCCAGGTGACGGCCCGGTACATGATGCCGGTATCCAGGAAGGGACAGCCCAACCGCCGGGCCAGTTCCCTGCCCACCGCCGTTTTACCGGAGGCGACCTGGCCGTCAATGGCTATGGTTCCCGCTCGCTGGGTCAAGACCTCTCCCTGACAGCAATTCAGCCGGTATCGGACAGTTCCCCGGGGCACGTAGCCCAAATAAGAAGACGCCCAAATGAGAATGCTCCCTTAATTGGGATGACAGTCTCACCAGGCGCAGGCAGTATAGCATAGGCGCTGCGGCCGCTCGGTACGGGGTGAGCCCCCAGCGGGCCTGCTGGTACACTGGGCGTGAAGCGCAAACCCCAACTTCACAATAGCGGTTGGTATCAATCAAAGGGGAGAATCTCACAGGCATGCTGTTTTCTTGCCGGAATGTGCTGCCCTGCGTTCTGGTTACCATTACCCTCGCCGCAATCATCCTGGCCTGGGTCTATCCTGTTTGGCCCGGCGACGAGGAGATTCTATTAGCGATTCGGGAGTGGCGGAACCCCTTCCTTGACGGCGTGTTCCGAGCCCTGTCTTACCTGGGCTGGTATCCCGTGGCCACTACTCTTTGCCTGGTCGCCCTGCTGGCGCTTCTGGCGTTGCGACGCTGGCGGGACGGCCTGCTGCTGGCCCTGGTGGTTCTGTCGGCTGCCCCCGCCTACGGGCTGAAGGGGCTGATAGGCCGGGCCCGGCCTGATTACGCCATAATGGTTCCCACTCCCGACAGTTTTGGCTTCCCCAGCGGGCATGCCGCCTTCGCCATGCTGCTGGGCGGCTTCCTGATTTGCATGGCCTGGCAGCATGTGGGAATTCCCTGGTTGCGGTGGGGGATTGCCGCCGGCTTGGCCCTTCTGGTATTGGGGGTGGGGACGTCCAGGATTTATTTGGGTGTTCACTGGCCCAGCGATGTTGCCGGAGGGTACCTGTACGGCGCCGCCGTATTGGCTGTGGCATTCAGGTTCAACGACGCTGTCAGGAATCGGATCGGCAGAATGCTGCGGGAAGACAACACATTGTGAAAATTGGTATATAATACGGTCAGACTCAGCATAACCCCCGGTTCCCCAACTCCCGGTTTCCCGACTTTGCACGTTTGGCGAGAAGGCCAATCCAGGTGAGGTGACGGTGGCTGGACAGGACCAAACCGGTCAATCCGTAGCGGATAAGAGTGGCCTAGGCTCCAATGGCCACCACCCCGAGGTGTCAACCGACCGTGTCTTGAGTTCGCCGGTGCTGGTGTTGAACCTCAACTATGTTCCCATAAACGTATCCACCGTTCGTCGGGCCATAATCCTCGTCAGCAAGGGCAAGGCCGAACTTCTGGAGAACCACCGGGGCGAAGTCCGGACCGTATCCGCCATCGTTGAAGCTCCCTCTATCATCCGACTTGTTTACCTGGTAAAACGCCCCTTCGCCCCCCGCAAGCTCTCCAAGAAGGAGATATTCCTGCGGGACCAGTACACCTGCCAATACTGCGGGAAGAAGACCCAGGAACTGACCCTGGACCATGTGGTGCCCCGGCGGCAGAAGGGAGCCCATACCTGGGAGAACGTGGTGGCGGCCTGCAGCCGTTGCAATCTACGCAAGGCAGGACGCACTCCCGAAGAGGCCAACATGCGGTTGAAGACCCAGCCCCGGGTGCCGCAACCCAACCCCTACCGCATCCTTCAGAACCGCACCATCCTCGACGAGTGGCGGCCTTACCTGCCGTGGACGGATGACGATGACTGAATGAGGTCTTTACGGCCCGGGGGAGGATTCTGTAAATAGTTGAGGGCAGGCGCCAACCTGCCCTCTCGGTATTATGATGATTGGGGGAAACGCGGGAACCGGCATTCTGCCAACAGTAAGGCTTGCGGGGAGTAGTTCTATGGTTTGCCGTAGTCCCCGTCGCCGTTACTTGCGCCGTTGTCTGAACCTGGAGGAGGGGGCCACTCTTCCTGGGGCTTGTCCTTGATCTGGTCCAGCCAATGCTGCCAGATTACATCTCGCAGCGAAGCACCCTCTTCCCGGCCCTCTTCACGGCCTTTCTCGCGGCTCTTAAGCGCAGCATCTTCCACTTGCTTCTTGTTGGCCCGAAAAGTGAATATCATGTACACCACCTCCGAGGTAAGCTGGGTGGCTATGACCGCCCAGGTGAATACCCCAATGGCGTTACCGCCGATTCCCTGCCAGATATCGAGCCACCAGGGCTGTTGGGGAGCCCCCAGTTCTCGTATAAAAGGGGCGCTAATGGTTAATGACCAGAAGACGGCCCACGCCGCCACTATTAAGGGCTTGGGCAGTGCCGGTATCCAGAACCACCACGTTGTCCGCTCTTCTCCCATCCATAGTGAATTCTAACCTGTTGAAAGTAACACGGAAATACCTCGCATCACCAAATCACTACCCATAGATAGGCCATTTATGCCAGTGGAAGCCCCAACATCAGGACTTCCAGCGTGAGGCGGGGATTGGCGTTGGCATCCAGGGCTTCCAGGGTGCGGTTAAGGCGCTTGATGAAGGCTGTAACCTGTCCGGTGGTAAGCCTGGTGGCCTGCAAGCGCAGGGGAGCAACGTGGTCGTAGTTGTGGAGGTACTCCTCGGCTCCTTCCTTGATCAGGAGCAGGTCCCGCCACCACCGCAGCCACAGGTAGAGCAATTCCTTGGCAGCGTCCCGGTCACGGTTGAAACGGGTGGCCAGTTCTGCGGCGTAGTCGAAACGCATGTCCAGGCCCCCCTCGCAGACTTCCTGCAGTCGCTGCAGGTCCGCTTCCCGTTGTTCCAGGGCCTCCGGGTCCCGCAGGGCGTTTACCGCCTGGCCAATGCAGCCCCGGGATATGCGGGCCACCCGTTCGGCTAATTCGGGATCGGCATTGTAGTCCCTGGTCAGCCTCTCCTGCAATTCGGACTTGGCCGCCGGCTTCAGGTACAAGGCGCTGCAGCGGGAGCGTATGGTTGGCAGCAGGGCATCTTCGCTGGCGGTCAACAGCAGGAGCAGCGAATTCCCGGGTGGTTCTTCCAGAGTCTTGAGCAGGGCATTGGCCGCAGCCGTATTCATCAGCTCCGCCCCGTCCACGACCACGACTTTGCAAACCCCTTCATAGGGGGTCAGGTTAAGGAAAGATTCGATATCCCGCACCTGTTCTATGCGTATGTCGCGGCGGTTGACGTTTTCGTCGTCTCCCGTTCCCACGCCGATAATTCGCACGTCCGAGTGCAAACCCTGCGCGACACGCTGGCACTGGGAACAGTCTCCGCAGGGTACGTCCCCGGATTGAGACGGGACTTCTTCCCCGGGGCCCGACGCATACTGACCGGAGTTTTCCAGGAGACGGTTAGACGCTGGCCCCGGCGTAGCGTCATCCAGAGCGAACAAGCCGGCGGCCGGTTCTAGGTCAAGTGAACGCTCCGGCGCCGGTTGGCGTGCAGCATTGCTCTCGCCGGCCAGGCAGTTGACTGCCTGGGCCATGTTGATGGCCAGGCTCATCTTGCCCACGTGGGGAGGCCCCACCAGCAGGTAGGCGTGGGACAGCCGGTCCACCTTGATGGCGGCGTCCAGTTGGCGGGTCAGGTGGTCCTGTCCGTAGATTTGCCACATATTGCGGGCTCTTACCTCCGGCCCCTTGCCCGTGGTGGGGAAAGAAGTCGCTCACTCTTCAGGATTGGCCGGCTTCCTTCGTCAGGCTCAGGCGGAGCGGCTATGAACAGTAGCCCCGAAATTTATCGCTGCCCTCACCTATCCCACGAGTAGACGGCGATGGGCGAGGGTTGTTAAACGTCGCACAGCATCATGTCCGCATAGCTTTCGCGGCGGCGGATGATGCGGCTCTGCCCCTGGTTGACCAGCACCATGGGCGGGCGCGGGTTCAGGTTGTAGTTACTGGCCATGGACGGGCAGTAGGCGCCGGAGGCCGGAATGGCAATGATGTCCCCGGGCTCGGGAGTGGGCAGCATAATGTCCGAGGCCAGCACGTCCCCGGATTCGCAGTACTTGCCGGCGATGGTGACTTTTTCCTCGTTAGTGACGTTGGCCTTTCCGGCTGACAGCACCTCGTAGGCAGCCTGGTACAGGGCGGGGCGGATGTTGTCGCCCATGCCTCCGTCCACGCTGACGTACTTCCGTACGCCGGGGATGTCCTTGATGGCCCCGATGCGGTAAAGGGCAACACCGGCCGGCCCGACTATGGAGCGGCCCGGCTCAATGAGCAGGGTGGGTATGGCCAGGCCCAGTTCGTCGCAGGTGGCCTTCAGGGTGGAAACGATGGTCTCGGCGTACTCGCCAATGGCTGGCGGCTCCTGGTCCCGGGTATAGGCAATGGCAAAGCCTCCGCCGGGACTGAATTCCTGCAGGTCCAGGCCCTCCTCGCGGAACCCGGCGGCGAAACGCAGCACCAGGTCGGTGGCGGCGGCGTAGGGCTCCAGCTCAAAGATGGGCGACCCCAGGTGGAAATGCAGCCCCTTCAGGTTCAGGTTGGGCGCGGCCAGGGCATGCCGTATGGCGTCGGCGGCGTGGCCCGTCTGGATGGAAAAGCCAAACTTGGAGTCTATTATTCCGGTGGTGGTGTAGGCATGGGTGTGGGGGTCAATGCCCGGGGACACGCGAATGAGTATGTCCTGCGCCCGGCCCGCATCACCGGCGATCTGGTTCAACACCTCCAGCTCGTGGAAGCTGTCCACCACCACTCGACCGATGCCCTGCTCCACCGAGTAGGCCAGTTCGTCGGGGGTCTTGTTGTTGCCGTGGAAATAGACCTTGTCCAGGGGAAACTGGGCAGCGGCGGCCACGGCCAGCTCGCCGCCGGACACTACGTCCAGGCCCAGGCCCTCTTCGTTGAAAATCTGGGCCAGGGCCGGGTTGATGTAGGCCTTGGAGGCGTAGAGCACCTGGGCTCCGGGGCCCGGATTTGGGCACCGCTGCTCGAACTCGGCGCGGTAGCTGCGGCAGCGGTTGCGCAGGGTGGCCTCGTCCAGCACGTAAACCGGCGTGCCGTACTCCTCGGCCAGGTCCAGTGCAGAGCAGCCGCCGATAACCAGCCGTCCCTGCCCGTCAATTTCAGCGGAATCGGGAAAAACGTTCTGGGGGAACATGGGTATAACCTCTACATTTGAATGAGTTTGGCTGCGGGTATGATAGGGCGGGAGGGGGTCAGGCGCAAGTTGAGGGAGCGGAGTAGAGCATGATGGGTGATATAATTCGTCAGCCGGAGCTTCAGACGGAGAGTGCCTGCATGGACGTGAAGGAAGCGGTCCAAGTGGCGAAAGATCATGTGGTAGATATTTTTGGTGATGAGGAAATTGAGAACGTTGGCCTGGAGGAGATAGAGCGTGCTGGCAGTCCGGGTGGCCCGCCAGCGTGGAAAATCACCATCGGTTTCTCCAGGCCATGGGAACGAACCGGAACTGCCGGCATTGTCCTGGGGCAGACCCACCTGAGACGTTCGTACAAGGTTCTTATTGTTAACGACGAGAGCCGCGAGGTAGAGTCGGTGAGAGATCGCATATTGGTAGAAGCTACCTGACCCATGCCTCCCGCCGGCTATTTCGTAGATACAAACCTTCTGCTCCTCTACATTATTGGGCAAGAGGATCCCCAGATCATTGCCAAACATCGCAGGTTGGAAGACTACTCCGAGCAAGATTACACCACTCTGATGGATCTCCTTGCCCAGGCAGGGCAGCTATTCGTCACGCCAAACACATTGACCGAAGCTTCGAATTTGCTTGGACAGCACGGAGAACCTGAAAGGTCTCGCTTGTTTCGGCGGTTTCAGCATATTATCAGGCTTAGCAACGAAATCACCGTTGCAAGCATCCAAGCCTCTTCCCATCGTGTGTTTGTTAGGTTGGGACTAGCTGATGCTGTGCTTTGGGAGGTGGCTACTGCAGAAACACCGCTTATAACCGTGGACCTGAGTCTGTACCTGGAGCTGATAGCCAAGGGAGGCGTGGAAACAGCGATCAACTTCAATCCGTTGAGAGCATTGTGAAAGCGGACTGGAAATAGGTCTGGGCTCTCGCGTCTCCACTTTTCAGCATTCGTCAAGCGCAATTGCCTATTGGTCGCAGGTCTTTATTTTGCACGGTAATGACCAAAACTTTCTTTACGAGCCCGAGCACTACTCATTAGGCAGGTGGCCCGTTTCCCGGGCCCACGCCTGCAGGCCCCGGCGGAAGGCCAGGGCGCCCATGGGGGCAATGACCGCCTGCAACGCTTCCAGAATTTCCGTCGGCGTTGCTCCGGACTCTAGGGCTACCCGCACGTGGGCCTGGATCTGCTCCACGTCGGCTTTCAGCGCCGCTTCCACCACAATCTGCAACAGTTCCTTGGTCTTGCGGTCCAGGGTACGCTGGCCGGTATAGGTCGCCTCGATAAACGCGCCGTAGGTCTTGGCCCATTCCAGGTCAACCTCGGCCATGATCCGGTGCATCTCCAGGGAATAGCCCCGGTTCTGGGCCTGGGAATCGAGAAATGCCTGGGTTTCGTCGGTGGACATTGTTTGCTCCTTTTGCTGGTCTGCAATTTCCAATGAAAATTGAAACATATCCCCTCTCCACTGGCGGGAGAGGGTTAAGGTGAGGGGGACTGGTCAATCTACAGCTTTCACCCCCATCCTATCCTTCCCCCATCAAGGGGGAAGGGACTTATGCAGAGATTCCCTAAAGGTTGTAATGGACCCGCGCCGCCGCCTGTTTCGGGTTGTCCTGCTGGAACAAGTCGGGATGCTTCCCCCGCTGCAGGGCCAGGTGGTAGGTGAATAGCTGCAGGGGCGCCACGCAGGCCAGGGGACTCCATATTTCCGGTACGGGCTTCATGGGAAAGCTGGCCGATGCCAGGGAAGACAGGTCCTCGTCTCCGGCCTGGACCAGGGCCCACACCGGCGCTCCCGCTGCCGCTGAGGCCCGGGCTATGTCCAGCGACCGCTCATATCCCGGTCCTGGCGGGGCAATCAGCGTTACCAGGCAACTGTCGTCCAGGGAGCAGAAGGGACCGTGGAGCAGTTGCTCCACCTGCAAGCCCTCGCAGTCCGAGGCGCTGGTCTCCTTGATTTTCAACGCCACCTCGTAGGCGTTGCCGGTGTTGGGGCCCCAGCCCACGGAAATGAAACGCTGCCGGTTGGCAAACCGCTCCGCCACCGCCGCTATATCGGCCTCCCGGTCAGTAATGTCCGCAACAGCGGCGGGGACATCCAGCAGGCTGTCCTTCAATCTTGCCGCATCACCTGCTCCGCCGCCGCCACCAGCGGTAATACTGCCCGGAGCCTCGCCCGTAATTTCCCCCAGGTCCGAGGCCAGCAGGGCCAGCACCGTCAGCGCCGTAGTGTAGCTGATGGTAAAGGCGGAGGACCGTTCGGGGGAGACGGTATGGAAGGATACATCGGCCACCTGCAGTCGGGGTCCGGGGTCGGTGGAGGTTACGGCCACGGTGTAGGCGCCCCGCTCCCTGGCCAGTTCCAGGGCCAGGAATGAGTAGGTCTTGGTGCCGCGGTGGCTGATGATGACAACCGCATCCTCCGGCCCCAGCGCCGGGGGGTAGCTGCAAAATTCGAAGGAGTGCCAGCCCTGGACCTGGATCCTCTGGCCGGCAAAGCGGCGGAACCAGTGTTCGGCTACCAGGACGGCGTGCCAGGACGTTCCGATGCCGACGATGTAGATGTTCCGCCTGGATGCCAGGGACTCGGCAACTTCGCGGGCACCGACGGCGTGCCGTTCCAGCATCAGGGCCATGGCCTCGGGCTGGCCGGTTATGGCGTCGTACATGAAATAGGGGTGTTCCTGGCGGGTTTCCGGTGCAAGGGTCATTGTCTTTCCTTTCTCGGCCTGGTCTTGATGGCCGCTTTAGCTACCCACGAATATACACGAACCGGGATAGCTGCGAAATGGAGGCTGGCTGAAATGTTAAGGGGGAATGTAGGAGTCTTCATAACAACGTCGTTCCGGACTTGATCCGGAATCCGGGGGCCGGCCCATAGATTCCGGCTTGCGCCGTAACGACGGTGTGGTGGGGCCGATGGTGACATAATCAACGGTACCCAACTGTCCTCATGCCCCAATTGGCGACGCATTCCGGTCACCCCAGGGCGCCCTGGTCCCGCCATTCCTGAATTTCCCCCTCGCCGAAGCCAAGCTCCTCCAATACTTCCCCGGTGTGTTGCCCCAGGGCCGGGGGATGCGTTGCTTCCAGAGGGGTTTCGCTGAACTTGGCCAGGGGGCCCACCATGCGCAGCGGGCCCACTTCCAAGTGCTCCAGCTCCGAAACCAGGTCGTTGGCCTGCACCTGCGGGTCGTCGAAGACCTCCTCAATGAAACGCACCGGCCCAGCGGGAATGCCCCGTTCGTCCAGCAGGGCCAGCCAGTCGGCGGCGGTGCGCTGCAGGAACGTTTCCTCCGCCTGCCGGACCAGCTCCGCACCAAAGGCCACCGATTCTTCGCTGCGCGGGTCGTAGCCGGGGTCAAAGCGAATGTCGGTCAGATTCAGCGTATCCAGCAGTCGCTGGCGCAGCGGGTCACTGAGGCAACCAACGGAAATCGCCCCGTCGGCGGTCTGGTAGCTGCGGTAGTAGATATTGCCCGGCGTAACGGGATGGTCCGATTCGTAAATCTTCAGGAGTTCGTCGTAAGGTATGCCCGCCCCGCGCATGGCGGCCAGAGATTCCAGGGTAGCCTGAAAATTTTCGCGGTCCAGCGACTCCACCTCGACAAAGCGCATACCCAGCAGGGCTATGGCCATCCCCAGCAGGGTGGTCTCCACCTTCTGGCCTTTTCCCGTCCGCTCCCGGTGGAACAGGGCGGCGCAGACGCACCAGGCCAGGCAGATGCCGGCGGAGGTGTCCACCATGGGTGAAGAGACGACGTGGACCGGAACGCCGTTGCTGGTCTTGCTCTCGGAGGTCATTATGCCGGACATCGCCTGCAGGATCAGGTCATAGCCCGGGCGGTAGGAGTCGGGGCCTTGCCGTCCGAAGGCGGTGTTTTCGCAGTAAATCAGCCGGGGGTTCAGCGCTGCCAGTGATTCATAGTCCACCCCCAGCTTGGCTGCCACGTCGGGGCGGTAGTTGACGATAGCCACGTCCATCTGCGGAATAAGGCGGCCCAGGATATCCCGTGCGGCTTCGGTAGTGAGGTCCAGGGTGATGCTGCGCTTGCCCCGGTTGTAGGCGATAAAGACGCGGCTCTCGGTGGGAGATATGGGCTGGGTGCCCCGCCAGGGATCGCCCCACGGTGGCTCCACCTTGATAACATCGGCGCCCATATCGGAAAGGAGCATGCCGGCGAAGGGCCCGGCAATAATCTCGGTGAACTCGACAACCTTGACGCCGTCCAGCGGCCCGGGCATGGCGAACCTCCGGGAAAATCTTGTCCCAGCATTGTACCCCCTGGGCGGTATGATGTCTTTGGCCGTGGGATTCCCCCAACTGAAAATCGGGGCTGGCAGGACTCCCATGCAGGTATCCCGACTGATATAATCATGCCTCGTGCTTTTTAGCTAATTAGTATCAGGAGAGAATCGAATGAACAAGTACGTAGTCCTTTACTATGCGCCCATATCGGCCCTGGAAATGGTGCAAAATGCCACGCCTGAGGAAGTGAAAGCGGGCATGGAACCGTGGATAGCGTGGATGGCTCGCTGCGGGGATGCCCTGGTTGATCCGGGCGCGCCCCTGGGCGGAGGCTTGAATGTGTCTGCATCCGGGAGTTCGCCCAGCGACAAGAAAGTCACCGGGTACTCGATACTCCAGGCGGACAATATGGAGGCAGCCCAAGCTCTGCTGGAGGGACACCCTCACCTGGGCTGGATGGATGGTTGCGAGGTCGAAGTACACGAGGCCATACAAATGCCCGGCCAGGAGTGAGAAGTGTCGTGCTTTCTACGCAGGGTTTCGGGCCGGAAATCGTTTCAGGCTGCAATTTACCCGGTTGAGGTTGCACTGAAATTGCAGGGCCGGCCCTTGCGGCTGCCCTGGCTGATTCCGGCCTTACTTCCCGAAATGGAGCAACGCCGCGAATTGGTTGGCCTTTCTTTTCGGCGATAGCGTTACACGCAGGGGCGGTTCGCGAACCGCCCCTGACCGTTGCGTTGTCCCTTTGTTCTCCTACTCTTTAACTTCAAAAGCCTGAACTGTAATATATGCAGGCCGGCTGCCAACCCCCTGATTTGCCGGCCGGGAGAAATTATGAGCAAGTTCATAGTCATGTATCATGCGCGGGCCCCCTATATGCAGATGATGCAGGAAATGGGCGCTACCCAGGAGGATATGCAGGCCCAGATGCAAGCCTGGATGGAATGGGCGGGCCGCTGCGGCGACGTTTTGCCGGAAATGGGTGGCCCCATGGTTGGAAATCTCAAGCTGACCAATGCAGGCAGTTCCGCCAGCGACAGGAATGTGGTCGGGTACTCGATACTGGAAGCCGAAAACATGGCAGGAGCCCAGGCTATTCTGGAAGACCATCCTCATTTCAAGCTGGACCCTTCCTGTGAGATAGAGGTCCACGAGGTAATGAATATGCCGGGCCAGGGCTGATCGACCCGACCTGATTTCCACCTGGGGCTGGCCACCCGGAAGTTCACGTGGCCTTGTAGCGGAATACCCTGTATGTTATCCTGATTACCTGTTGTCGGGGCGTGGCGCAGCCCGGAAGCGCACCTGCATGGGGTGCAGGGGGTCGCCGGTTCAAATCCGGCCGCCCCGACCATCTACAGTTACTACTTATGCCCTCCATCAAAGTCCGTGAAGCCATTCGAATCGTTGAGCAAGATGGGTGGTTTCAAGTACGTATTAGCGGAGACCACCGCATCTTCCACCATCCTGTTAAACGAGGAAGTGTAACTATCCCCGGAAGGCTGGGAGGTGATCTGGATGCATGGCTGTGGTCCAGTATTCGCCGTCAAGCCCAGATGTAGGATCAATGAGATGAAGTACGCCATAGTCTTGGTTCCGGGACCTGAGAACTGGGGAGCTTTTTCTCCAAATGTGCCAGGGTGTGTGGCGATTGGCGATACGCCGGAAATGGCCTTGGGGAGTTTTAGGGAAGCCTTGGAATTTCACTTGGAAGACCTCAAGGAGCAGGGCCTTCCAGTTCCTGAAGAGTACACCAGTCCCGAAGAAGAGCATCCTGACGGGGTATACCTGCCGTGGGCCAGGGTGGATACCGCGGTAAAAGTGTAAGATACAGACCCAGGTGATGGACAGTGAAAGGCCGGTCGACTTGACCGGCCTTTCACTCCGTGCGGGCTCTTGGTGACGGCTACGAGCTAACTATAGTTTTTGCGAGGTTCATGCTCCCGACTGCAGCACAATTCTCCCCAGCGGCGGGCTTTCCCTCAGTTTAGCCAGGGCCTGTTCCACTTCCTGCAGCGGGTAGGTTTCCGACACCACCGGCTTAATTTTCCCCTGTTCCACCAGCTTGACCACCTCCACCACGTCCTGCAGGTTGGAGGCCCGGGTGCCCAGGATGCTCCACTGGCCGTAGATCAGGTCCGCTGTGTCCACCGCCAGGGGGATGCCGTAGTTGTAGCCCAGGATCACCAGCCTGCCGCCCAGCTTCAGGCAGGCCAGGCTGTCGGGCAGGACGGCGGCCACCGCCTCGCCGCCTACTCCTTCAACCACCACGTCGGCCCCAAGGCCATTGGTCAATTCCCTCACCCGCTCGGGCAGGCTTTCCGTCCGGCTGTTGACGATAACGTCGGGGTTGAACTGCTCGGCGCCGAGCAGCTTGTCAGGCACTACATCGGCGGCGATGACCCGGGCGCCCATGAGGCTGGCCATCTGCATGGCGTGGATGCCCAGGCCGCCAATGCCGATGATGACCACCGTTTCCCCGGGCTGGACCCTGGCCCGGTGGGTCAGGGCATGGTACACGCTGGCCATGGCGTCGGGGATGATGGCCGCTTCTCCCCAGGGGACTTCGGGGGAAATCTTGACGGCGTTGCGGCCCGACACCCGCATGAACTCGCTGAAGCCCCCGTTAATCTCAAAGCCGGTGCGGGGCGCGGTGACGCAGTAGTTCTCCATGCCCTTGCGGCAGTAATCGCAGAAACCGCAGCCCTCGGTGGGGTAGCAGGTTACGTGGTCACCCTGCTGCAGGCCCGGAACCTCGGCCCCGACCTCTACCACCTCTCCGGCTGCCTCGTGGCCGGGTATATGTGGGAGGGGCACCGTGGGAACCAGGCCGCCGGTAATCTTCAAATCGGTGGCGCACAGCCCGTTGGCCACCACCCGGATCAGCACGTCCGAGGGCCCGATTTCCGGTTCCCGCACGTCTTGCCAGTTCAGGGGAGCGTTGTGTTGCTCCAGTACCATTGCTTTCATCTGGGTGGTTTCCTTTGGTAGTGGTTAATGGTTTCCAGCCTTCTTGACGGCAAATGCTATTTCAATCTGCTTGCCACCGCTCATCCTGAGCTTGTCGAAGGATTACATTGCAGGGAAGGTGTAGACGAAAGAGACTCCTGTCCCGCTCATCCTGAGCTTGTCGAAGGATGCCCTCCATACTACGTTCTGTCTTTCCTGCCTCGTGACAGCTGAACCAGAGTTTTCCAACTTCCTTCGATCAATGCTTCTTTCTTGGCCCTTGACCAGCCCTTGATTTGCCGCTCTCGTTGGAAGGCTTCCTCCCGGGTGAAAAACTGGTCCGAAAACACCAAGGATACCGGGCGCCGGGAAAAGGTATGGCCGCTCACTTCACCACGGTTGTGGCCTTCAAGACGGGCTTCTAGGTTGTCCGTATGCCCGGTGTAGTATGAACCATCTGAGCATTTCAGGATGTATACGTAGAAGGCCAATGTCCTGACTCCATTTCACATCCTTCGACAAGCTCAGGATGAGCGGGTATGTGGTGGGGACTGTCTCTTGTTTGTCTGAGTTTCCTGCCATCCTTCGACAAGCTCAGGATGAGCGGTGAACGTTTTTTCCACACATGGCGAGAATGCCAGAGCTCCCCCTAATCCTCCAGCGTCGTAATATCTCCCGGGTCCAGGCCCAGTTCGTTGGCTTTCAGCAGGCGGCGCATGATTTTGCCCGAGCGCGTCTTGGGCAGGGCTGGAGTGAACTCGATCTCGGCAGGGACGGCGATGGGGCCCAGGACGCCGCGGACGTGGTTGCGCAGGGTGTCAATCATCAGGTCCGACGGGTCATTGCCTACTCGCAGGGTTACGAAGGCTTTTATCACCTCGCCCCTCAGTTCGTCGGGCTTGCCGATTACCGCCGCCTCGGCTACCGAAGGGTTGGACACCAGGGCGCTTTCCACTTCCGCTGAACCGATGCGGTGGCCGGCCACGTTGAGCACGTCGTCGGCGCGGCCCACCACCATGTAGTAGCCGTCGGCGTCACGGAGGGCCACGTCGCCGGAGGAGTACACGCCCGGAATCTGGTTCCAGGTGTCGTTGTAGCGGTCGGGATCGCCCCATACGGTGCGGGAGAAGTGGGGGAAGGGACGCCGGATGACCAGGAAACCGCCCTTGTCCGGTTCTTCAATGGGCTGGCCCTCCCGGTCCACTATGTCCATCAGCGCGCCAGGCAGGGGTTTTCCCACGCGCCCGGGGCGGGTTTCCATGGTGGCCATGGTGCCCAGGCAGGGGCCGCCGGTCTCGGTCTGCCACCAATTGTCCACGATGTGCGCCCACTCGCCGCTGCCGCAGATGTGCTCGTTGGCCCAGCGCAAAGCCTCGGGATTGAGCGGTTCTCCCGCGCAGGTAAGGAAGCGCAGGGAGCGCAGGTTGTACTGTTTGGCCGGTTCCTCGCCGTAGCGCATGAGCATCCGCACGGCGGTGGGGGCAGTAAATATGACGTTGACTCCGTACTTCTCGATGATTTCGTAGAAGACGGCGTTGTGGGGGTAGTCTGGGGCGCCCTCGCGGAAGACGGTGGTGGCCCCGGCCACCAGGGGCGCGTAAACGATGTAGCTGTGGCCCACCACCCAGCCGATGTCGGACATGCACCAGAAGACGTCGTTGTCCTTGACGTCCCAGAAGTTCTTGAAGTGGTAGTGGGTGCCCACCATGTAACCGCCGTGGACGTGGACCACACCCTTGGGCTTGCCGGTGGTGCCGCTGGTGTACAGGATGTAGAGGGGGTCTTCGGCGTCCATAACCTCGGCTTCGCAATTGATGGACTGGCCGGCCAGCAGTTCCTCGAAGTCCACCTGCCCGTCCTTCAGGTCCTCGCGAGCCATTTCCCTTCGCCAGACCAGTACGGAAGTCAGGGAGTCGCAGCCCTCCACCGCCTCGTTGGCGATGCCGATGAGGTCAACCTTGTTGCCGCGACGATAGCCCACGTCGCCGGTAATCAACAGCTTGGCCGCCGCGTCCTGGATGCGGTCCCGCAGGGAGCCGACGCTGAAACCGGCATATACCACGCTGTGGATGGCGCCGATGCGGGCGCAGGCCAGCATGGTAATGGCCCCCTCGGGGGTCAGGGGCATGTAAATGACGACGCGGTCGCCCTTGCCAATGCCCAGGGACTTGAGCCCGTTGGCGCAGCGGTTCACCTGCTGGGCCAGGCGGGCGTAGGTATAGACCTGCTCCGTGCCGTCCTCGCCCAACCAGATGAGGGCCGCCTTGTTGCGACGCTCGGTGGCCAGATGGCGGTCCAGGGCGTTATAGCAGATGTTGGTCTGCCCGCCGACGAACCACCGGAAGTTGGGGTATTCCCACTGGAACACCTGGTCCCAGCGACGGAACCAGTGGAGCCCCTCGGCGGCCTCGGCCCAGAAGCCCTCGGGGTCCTCGATGGAACGGGCGTAAGTAGCGTCGTAGTCCTGCAGCGCCGCCTGCGCCGAAACATGGGGCGGCGCGGGTATTTCGCCGGATTCGCGAAGAAGGTTGTCAATCTGGCCTTGCTGAACCATGGTGTTGCTCCTTTGGGGGATTCTTTGGTTACTTGCGATTATGTTTTGCTCGATTGGGGATTCAGTTCGTCTTGGGCCCATTCCAGGGGGTTGTTGACGATGTATTTTCTTATGGTATCAAGTTCGGTTTCGTTGCGAATGATGCGTTCGTAGTAATTGCGTTGCCAGACAGGTTGGCTTGGAGTGCCCCGCATCAGGTTGATCTGTTTGGTTGCGGCGGACTTGAAACCGGCGATTATGGAGCCAAGAGATTTTGGTGCTCGACTGATGCCTGTTGGGCGTTTGTGGGGTAGGGGCGCACGGCCGTGCGCCCCTACGTGGGCAGCACTGGCGCCTGCACCATTTCCCGTAATCACGATTATGCCGTGGATATGGTTGGGCATTACTTGAAACACATCCAACTCTATCTCTTGGCGTATCTGGGAGGTTCGGGTCCATTCTTCAAACACAGTCAGCCCGAAGCTGTTGAGGATCATTGTACCGTCCACGATCTCACCAAACAGACACGTCCTATTCTGTGTGCAAATGGTAACGAAATAGGCCCCTGCCTGCGCGTAGTCATAATTCCTCAGGCGAATGGAACGGCGGCGGCGGTCGTTGCTGTGAATGTTCATATTGGCTGGGGCCAGGGCAGACACGTAGGTCTGCCCCTACCGATGGGTGTTTTCATTTACCAGCGTTGCATCTGTAGCAACGGCGCCTATATTCTAACCTTGCCTTACGGGTGGGACAATGTTTGGATGACACAGAGAATGATATATGGCATTCTATGGTAACGAATTGCGCCACGCATTGATTGGTAAATATTCCAATAGCGGGTGCATGAGGACGGGAGCGTAACCATGCCGTTAGATGACTTGGTCAAGGTAATCGAAACCCTCCAGCGGTTCCGTTGAGTTAGTGTTGGGTAGTGTATAATGCCCCTGTGGTATCTAGCAACTACATACAAGTTACCCGGCAAGCGGTTAGCTGTCCATATTGTGGCCACTCCAAGATAGCGAAGTGGGGCAGCACGAAAGGCGGCAACCAGCGTTACCGGTGTTCCTCGAAAGAGTGCGGTCGGTCGTTCCTCGACACCGGGGCATTGAACGGTTACCGGGTTCCCGCCGAGCAAATCGGTGCGGCAATCGGAATGTACTACCGGGGGATGTCCTACAAGCAAATCGGCGAGCAAATGGCCGACGCCTACGATATGGACGAACCCGACAAGCGGGCAATTTATGAATGGGTGAGAGACCATTCGGAGGTTGCCGCCGAAGCAATGAAGGATTACCCGGCCCATACATCGGGCAAGTGGGTTGCCGACGAAATGCAGGTCAAGGTTGGCGGAGAGAACCTCTGGAACTGGAACGTAATGGACGCCGATACAAGGTACGTGCTGGCATCTCACCTTTCCCCCAACCGAGACCAGATGGCAGCCGTTGCCGTGATGGAGAAGGCCGCCGCCGCCGCCGATGGGCCACCCAAGTCAATCACCACTGACAAGCTGCGCAGTTACGGGCCGGCCATTAAGAAAGTCTTTCCCCAAGCCGAGCATATCCAGTCCGAGGGACTGAAGGCCGAGATAAACAACAATATGTCGGAACGGCTGCAAGGAACCTTCCGGCAACGGGAAAAGACGTTGCGGGGTCTGGAAGGTCTGGAATCGGGGCAACGTTACCTTGACGGCTGGGTAGTCAATTACAATCTCTTCAAGGAACACGAAGGCGTTGATTACCAGACCCCGGCGGAAATGGCAAAGGTGAAGCCGCCCTTCACGGAATGGGCGGACGTGGTGAGAAATGCGCCGGCCTTGCAGGAAAGCAGGAAGGGCAAAGCGACTCCCTCGCTGGCCGATGTTGCCGACAAAGCGGCCCGGCCGAGCCCGGCTACCGCCCCAAAGACTACCTTTTTCATTCCCGATTCAACGGCCCGGCGCAGGCCGAAAGGCGAGAGGGAATCGGACGACCCGGACGACTTGCCTTTCTTATTCCGGCCCCGGTGAGGGCATTGCCAGTGGCTACCGAGCAACCAACCCCGGTCAAGGTCGCTGTGTCTTTCGACACTCCCCCGCCGGCCAAAGTATCGGGATTGTCGAAGCAAAGGCAACGAGGCCCGGGGCTGGCAACTACAAAGACAAAGCCGGCCAAGCGGAAGGGCGGCAGACACCCGTTCTTTGGCCGGAAGGAAAGGCGATGATGTTGGCCAGCCTCGCTTTTTGCCTAATCCTTGTCGTGTTCCTGCTGGCCTTTTTCGTCAGCATACAAACAGCACGATTAAGGTCAACAGAACAAACACTCCGGCTGCTGATATTCCAGCTCCGAAACTGCCAGTGCCAAACATTGCCCCATACCCCGCCACAGTCGCAGCAGATAAGGAACCGAGTATTACGATGGTTTTTGGAACCAACCCGATAACGGTACAGAAGGCGTCAATCACGCCGTACCATTTTCATCATCGGTAGGTGGGTCTTGGTAGAGGTCAATGAGCAAAGCAATCCTGTCGAAAACGCTGGTGTATGCCCTTCCTGCGGGGCCGCCCTCCATCCCGTCAATGAGCGCTTCCGGCAGCACGTTGAGAATATCCTGCGCCCGAACCCTCGCATTCTCGCTTTCATCCGCCGCAAGGAAGCGGAGCGCAAGAATAAGTTTGGCGATGATGTCCTCTAAAGCTACTTGCCGGGCTGCCCTCACATCTTGCCCGTCCGATCCCCACAGTTCTTGGGTTTCGTAGTCATTATCAGGTTCCTGGTCATCTTCAAATGGCATAGTTCCTCCCTAATGTCCCCGCCGGTCTAGCTTCCACACTTTCGCCGGCGGGGATGTTCTTTGTTCCTATTGCCGCCTTCTCCTCCGCCGGCCCTCGGCCCGGCCCATCCTCAAGTTAGTGTCATCCTTCATCCAACCGTTGGCCCGGTTGTGTGTCTGTAGCCCTATCAGCGTGTACCTATCTCGCTTTTCCTTGTTGCACGGTGGGCAGAGCAGAGTAAGGTTTTCGTAAGCGTCAGTGCCGCCCTGGGAGCGGGGATTGATGTGGTCCACTTCCAATACCCTGGTATCAAACTGGTAGTTTGCCCCGCAACCCTGACAGAAAGGCCCAATGTCGGCCAGCAAGCGGTTATGGTGGGTTCGGGGCGGGGGAAGGCGCAAAGCGCGGCCCGTTGGAGTTCGGAGGGTCAGCGTGGCCGGCTCCCCGCCGTCTGTGCGCCGGGGTGGGCGAGTAAGGTAATGCACTTCGGGATTGGAGTCCACCAGCAATTGCCGGTTTTCCTGCATCCGGCGAATGACTTGACCATGCGCCCCGTCCCAAATGTCCATGCCAACCCACTGCCGGCCCGAAAGCTCGGCGGCAACCGGGGTTGTGGCGCAACCACAGAACGGGTCTAAAACCAAGTCGCCGGGGTTGCTGCTGGCCTGAATGATTCTTTCGTAGAGGGGCAAGGGTTTCTGGGTGGGGTAGCCTGTATCCTCATTGCCTTTGGTCTCATTGATGTCGTCCCACAGTGTATTCCTAATCCGCCCCGCTTTTGGGCGGATTTTGCGCCACAACTTCCCGTCTTCCTCCACCAGCTCCCCGGCATTGTCCAGCTCCACCATTCGCTTCTGTCCAACTTTCCAGCCTGAAGGATGGGGGGGGTGAATCCTCGGTATTCGTAGCACAAGTTAGGGCGTGGACTTGCGCTTGGCCGATTGTAGGCTAGGTCAAGGTAGTAAGGCCCGGTAGAGTCTTCGTGCCGAAAGGCCCGCATATAGTCGTGGGCGTAAGGTTCGAGTACACGGGTTTGGTCAAAGAATGAATCATCGGTCTTGCCGTAAAACAGCAGGGTATCGGTGTTGGAGTTGTACCGCCTTGCCTTGAATTGGGAACCTTTGAATCCCCGCCGGGTTCGTTTCCACACAATCGCATTTCGGAAGTTCTGCCGCCCAAAGATGGCGTCCAATAGGCACTTGCCCCACGCCCCTGCGGTATCATCCATGTGAAGGTAAATGCTGCCGTCCTCGGCAAGCACCCGGTGCATTTCCAGCAGCCGGACACCCAGCCAACAAAGGTAGGCGGCCATATCATCACCATAAGCAGTCTTGGCAGCAGTAATGACCGCCCACACTTCCGGCTGGTCTCTCTGAATGGCAATCAGCCAATCATCGTGAACGTCCTCATCCCACCGCCAGCGGTCTTGAAACTGGGCGCCACTGGCCAGACTGTCCGGGGTAGCATGAAAATCCCGTCCTTTGTTGAAGGGCGGGTCGGTGGCAATTAGGTTGACCGTCCCGGAGTTCATTCCCCGGAGAAACTCAAGGTTGTCTCCGTGGTAAAGAGTGCGGTTATCGAAGTTGCGGGTTGGCGGCAAAATAGTCTCCCCAGTTCTGCTAAACTGGGGAGACTATAGCACAGGGGCCAACACTAACTCAACGGAACCCCTCCAGCAGCGCATCCGCGACCACGGCGATTCCCTGCGCCAATACGAAGCTCGCACTCGCGTGGCCCTGATTGATCCATTGCTGACGGCGCTGGGATGGGACGTGGCGAACCCCGGGTTGGTTACTGCGGAGTACCAAGTCGGTGGTGGTAGAGCGGACTATGCGCTACTGTCTGATGATGGGAACCCTAAGGCTTTCGTTGAAGCCAAGCGCTTGGGTGAACCATTAGAGGCAATAAAGTATCAGGAGCAAGTGTTTACCTACGCATTGATCCAGCAGGTTAGATATGCGGGTTTGACTGATGGCAACTTGTGGGTTCTCGACAATGTTGCGGAATTTTCCGGCGGTGAGCGCCGCAAGCTGGAAGTTTCAATCGCTCTAGAACCAGCATTTCAATGTGCTCTGAAGCTCTTGCTGCTTTGGCGGCCCAACCTTGCCTCGGGGAGGCCGGTGGAGGCAAATAAGCCGATTTTGTCCGATGGCCCTAGTTCGGAACTTGACAATGGTGGTGGCGCAACAGTTTGCCCTCCTCCCCCTCCACCCTCTGGAGATTGGAAACCTCTTGGCATACTACAGCATGTAACCGGTGGTCCCCAACCCACAGCAATTCGGTTCTCCGACGGTGAAGAGCGGGATACGTCCTATTGGTGGCACATCCTATTTTATACTGCAGAGTGGTTGGTGCAGAATGGCAAGCTCACACCTCAACATTGCCCAGTTAAATTGACTAATGGGCAGAGATATACTGTCAATCACCAGGCTGTCCACGCCGACGATAAGCCTTTCACTGCTCCCCGACCCTTGTCTAATGGCCTTTTCTGTGAAAGCAACTTCAACGCTGTTAACAACTTGACCCACACTAAGCGGCTGTTAGAGTATTTTGAAGAAGACTTGGAAACAATCCTTCTCCGATTCAGTTAGAATTTCGTTGCAGCCCGAAAGAAGAGCCACCAGGAAACAAGAACAACATGGGAACTTTCAGCGTTGACGTGGAAATAGGCGACCCGGAGGGACGGGAATTCGTCGTTGTTAACGCGTTGGTGGACACTGGCGCCACCTATACCGCCTTGCCGGAGAGTTTGCTACAAGGGCTGGGAGTTCTGCCCCGTACCAGCCGCCGGTTCCGGCTGGCCGATGGGCGAGTCATGAGGCTACCGCTGGGGGCAACTGTCATGCGCCTGGCGGAAGAGGAAATGCCCGTACCGGTGATTTTTGCGCCGGAGGACGCTAGCCCCCTGCTGGGGGCCACGGCATTGGAAGCCTTCAGCCTTATGGCGGATCCCAATGAGGGCAGGCTGGTTCCCGTGGATGCGTTGCTGTAGGTTTTGGGAATCTCGTTCTATACGATACCCCATACCCTGTTCCCAAAGAAAGGCGTCTATGGCAAAGAGAAAAGGATATGGCCAGGCGCCGCCGAGGTCGCCCCGATTCCGCACCTCGTGCAAGCGATTCGCCCCCAACTGTTGCGCCCCGGAACGCTCCCAGATGAACCGTTGGCACCGTCAAGCCAACAAACGCTTCTGCCGAGACTTCGACCACGAGTAAATCAGGCCCACAGGAAAAGGATTCAGAATGAAAGTCTACTACTTCAGCGAATTTCCCTACCATGAATACCCTGATGAAGAGGGCGAGAAGTATCCCTCCCTGCGGCTGACCTTTCCCAATACTTACTTTGAGCCGGAAACCGCATCCGACCTGTTCAAGCGTTACTTTGACGAGTGCGTTTACGTGGACGAGATGGGGTTCGACGGCATAATGGTCAACGAGCACCACAACACGCCGTCGTGCATGAACGCCTCCTGCAACCTGTCCGCCGCCGTCCTGGCCCGCACTACCAAAAACGCGAAAATACTGTTGCTGGGCAACATTCTGCCCATCCACGACAACCCGGTGCGCCTGGCCGAGGAAATCGCCATGATTGACGTCATCTCCGGCGGGCGGGTTATTTCGGGCATGGTACGGGGGACCGGCGTGGAAACCCTGTCCACCAACGGCAACCCCATGTACAACCGGGAGCGGTTCGAGGAGTGCCACGACCTGGTAATCAAGACCTGGACCGAGCCCGGTCCCTTCCGCTGGGAGGGCAAGCACTACAACTTCCGGGTGGTCAACCCCTGGATGGTCCCCGTGCAGAAGCCCCACCCGCCGGTGTGGGTGCCCGGCACGGCCAGTCCGGAAACCGCCCAGTGGGCCGCCGAGCATGGCTATACCTACGTGGCCTTTCTGACGCCCCTGGACGTTACCGAGGACCTGTTCCAGATTTACCGTACTACCGCCGCCGAGAAGGGCTACGAACCCACCCCCGACAATTTCGGCTACCTGCTGTGCTGCTACGTGGCGGACACCCAGGAGGAGGCCGACGAGCAGGCCCGCCACTTCATCTGGCGGATGGGCACCACCACCCGCGGTCCCCGCGAGTACATGAACCCGGTCGGCTACCGCTCCCAGCAGGGCGAGCAAGTGGCCGCCCGGCGGGCCATCCGCCCTCTCATCCAGCAGAGCTACGAGGAACTGAACGAGAATTACCACATCGTGGCTGGCACTCCCGACACGGTGCTGGAGAAAATCCGGTACCTGTACGACCGCCTGGGCATGGACCACCTGATCTTCTACGGCCAGGAGTCGAAGATGTCCCACGATGCGACGATGAAGAACATCGGGCTGTTTGGCAAGGAAGTGCTGCCGGAAATACAGAAGTGGTAGGGAAGAACGCTGTCAACAGTTGAAGCAGTTGAAGGCCCGGGTATGCCCCGGGCCGATTTGTCCCTGAATTGTCCTGTGCGGAATGGGCCAGGATTTCCCCTACGCCCCTACATCTCTACACCCCTGCGTTCCTACGGCGCCCTGTGGGCGTACACGCTGTTGTTGGGGCCGGCGGAGTACACCACCCCATCTTTAACCGTGTAGCCTCGCAGGTCAGAAAATCCGCCTTTTTCGAAGACCCACATGGCGGCGCCGGTCCTGGCGTCTGCGGCGACAAGTTCTCCGCTGCTCAATTCGCCGTACAGGATGCCGTCCACCACTGACAGGGCATTCGTTGTGAAGTCCTCGGTGGTCTCGGCCCAGAGCTCCGCGCCGCTGGTCGCATCCAGGGCGAAGATATACTCGGCGTCGCCGGAAGCTCCGTAGAGTACTCCATCGGCCACCACCGGCGCCGTGGACAGCATGAATGACTCGTAGCTCCATACTTCGTCGCCGGTAGCCGCGTCGAGGGCGTAAACGTTGTTGCTGGGAGCGAGGTAAAAAACGCCCTCAACCACCAGGGCCGGGAAGTCGCGAGCGGGAAACTCCTCGGTGTTGACTTCCCAGATGACTTCTCCCGTTTCTTCCCTGAAGGCGTAAGCCCGGTTGACCACCGTCAGGTACACCACGCCATCCAGCACGGTGGGCTCGGACTCGACGTAGCCGCCAACCTCGGCCTGCCATGCCACCTCGCCGGTGGCGGCATCCAGGGCGTAGAATTTTCCGTACTCGGCGCCCGGGGCATAAACCTTGTCTCCTATGAACGTCGGTGAGTGCTCCGCGCCGATGGGGAAGGGGTGTTCAGCCACCCACACCACTTCGCCGGTGGCGGCATCCAGGGCATGTACCCGTCGGTCTCCTTCCGAGTAAGCCCCGAAGTATACTTTGCCTCCGCCGACTGCCGGAGAGTGCTGGACCCACTCCCCGGTGTCGAACTTCCAAATCTCCGTTCCGTCGCCCGCATCCAGGGCGTATATGTGGTTGTCGTTGGAACCGAAGAAGACCCTGCCGTCAACGACGGTGGGAGTTGAACGAATTACGTCGCCTGTGCCAAAGCTCCATGCCAGTTCCCCGGCGTCGGCGGTCAGGGCGTAGAGGCTGTGGTCGTCGGAACCGGCATAAACCATCCCATCAACCACGGCAGGGGCTGTAATCACCCACCCTCCGGTGGTGAAACTCCACAGGAAGGAAGGGTCCTGGAACGTGGCCTCACCGCCCATGCCGTTCCCACCGGGCTGCCCGCCGCCCAACTCTCCGCCCAGCTCGGGCACGCAGGCTACCATGCCCAGGCCGAAGGACAGCAGCAATAGCGCCTGCTCTTGATCGGGCTCCGCGCCACCCAGGGCCATTGCCAGGTCCGATGGACTGAAGGTGCCCAGCAACCCCCTCAGGCAGACTTCCTGCTCATCGGTCAGCCCGCCAAACTGGGCGGCCATATTGACCAGCAATATCTCTCGGGCTGCTTCCTCGGATATGCAACTCAAAACGGCTATGGGTTCGTCTTCCAGCCCTTCCAGGGCGAAGGGCAGTCCCAGCAGTTGGTTCAGCCGCTCCTCACCCATTTCGCTCCGAATGCAGGACTGCTCCTCTTCGGAGAAGGAGCTAAACACGTCACCCCACGTAGCGGCGGAGCTAATCGCGGAAGGATCAGAGTCGACGGGCGCCGGAGGGGCGATGTCGACCGCTGGCGGAGCAGGCGGCTGGGGGGCTTCAACTGGGACGGCGACCTGCGCCTGCGTTGGTGATGGCATCACCACCAGGGGCGTCGCCGCGGGAGGCGCTGTCGGTGCCGGTCCTGCCGGTGGAGGAGGAACAGCGGGAGCCTGGGCGGGTTCGGCCACAACTACCGGTTGCTGGGCAGGGGGCCCAGATTGGGTAGCGGCGTCAACAGCGCTCGCGGAAGCTTCCGGGGAAACGGCTTCCGGTTCAGAACCGCATGCCGCCAATGCAATGGTCATCAGCAGCGCCAGCGCCGCCATAATTACAATCCTGCAAATTCCGTTCGCGATTCCTGGTCGGTGAGACATCTCCCCCTCCTCCCCTGCAAAAACTTGCCCTCAATTTCACGTTAACATATAAACGCCTATATTTCCTACGATGCACGCAAGCGTTTTGGTCGTTCCGATATCACTAAAGGAGGCACGTTTACCTGTTTGACAGCCCCTGGGGGCAGGGTTAGGCTTTATTCAGTATGTGGTAACTATGGCAGGGGTCGGATTTACCGGTGTACCAAGCCCGGAGCATTTGCTATGAAGCTAAGCAATGACGAACAGGCATGGCTGGACGAGTATCGGGTTACGTTGGACAAGGAATACCCGGGCCTGGTGGAAGATATAGTGATCTTTCGTTCGGACGAAGGCCGGTTTTACCTCCCGGAATACTCATTGAACACCGTCGTTATCCTGAAAAAAGGCGACCGACGAACCGGTAAAGACGTCGAGTTTATGGGGCACTATTTGGCAGTGTTGTCAGAAGCGTTCCCCTTTATTTGGGCCTACACTCAGGACGAATGGAAACTTCATAGGCGAAACGAAACCCTTCCGTACAAAGGGGATGGATTGTCTGTATGGTCACGCCAATCTTAGACAGGGAATGGCGTCGAGCTCAAGAATGTCTAGGCGCCGCTAGCCTTTGCCGGGATCACGGTTTCCATGCCGATGCCGTTTCTCGTGCCTATTACGTCATTATGCACGCCGCTAAGGCGGCGCTGGCTTATTGCATTGCTACTAGAGTTGAGGCTGGGGAGGATGTTCTGCCTCAATCTCACGATGGCGTAATGAACCGATTTGGCTTACGTTTAGTAAACTCCGGAGATGTTGACCGGATTTGGGCAGCTGTTCTTCGTGAGATGTATCAAAAGCGCATTCTTGCTGACTACGACGTTAGTACTTCCCTTACCGAAAACGACTCGCGTGAAGCGGTTGAACGGGCTACTTCTTTCCTGACCCGTATGCAGTTGCTGTGGGGAGGCGCCCAAGCCTGACCCTATCACGAGGTATTACGATACTGAAAGGAACCCCCATGACCACCACCTCCACCAGGAAAATAGCCGTGGTTGGCGCCGGCGGCACCGGCAGCGTTATCGGCGGCATGCTTACCGTGGCCGGCCACGACGTCGTCATGATAGACCAGTGGGGCGCCCACGTTGAGGCCATGAAAGCCAACGGTCTCCACATGTCCATTGCGGGCGAGGAGTTCACCTCGCCGGTACGCGCCCTGCACCTGTACGAAGTCTGCAACCTGGAAAGCGGCTTCGACATCGTCTTCCTGGCCTGCAAGTCCTATGACACTCTTTGGCTTACCCAGCTCATCCTGCCGTACCTGAAGGACGACGGGGTGCTGGTCTCCACCCAGAACAGCCTCAACGACGAGTGGATCGCCCCGGTAGTGGGCCCCACCCGGGACATTGGCTGCGTCCTCACCATGTCATCCGAGGTCTTCGAGCCGGGCCACCTCAAGCGCAACACCGCCATGGACCGCACCACCTTCGTCCTGGGCGAACTGCATGGCCGCATCACTCCCCGTCTCCAGGAGCTGCAGTCCATTCTCAGCGCCGCCGGCAAAACGGAGCTGACCACCAACCTGTGGGGCGCCCGCTGGTCCAAGCTGGTTTTCAACAGCATCGTTGCCCCCGTCTGCGCCCTGGCCGGCGTGGGGCCGGCCCACCTGACCGAGGCGCCCGAGCGCATTCGCGTGTGCCTGGAGCTGGGGCGGGAGGCATTGCTGGTAGGCCAGGCCCAGGGTTACAGCATGGAGCCGGTATTCGGCCTGTCCATGGAAGAGGCCGCCGCATCTCCGGAGGCCCTGGTGGATAACCTGGTCAAGGCTTCGCAAGCCGAGGGCAGGGAGGCCCGCTCCTTCTTCCACCAGGACATCCTCAAGGGCCGCAAGACCGAGGTGGACTATATTAACGGCCTGGTGGCCCGCAAGGGGACCGAGAGCGGGGTACCGACCCCGTTCAACTCCGCCGCCGTAACCATGATCAAAAAGCTGGAGCGGGGCGAGATGGGCCCCGACCCGGTAAACGTAGGCAAACTGGAAGGGCTGGCCCAGGGAGAGGAGTAAGACGGGAAGGGTCATAACAGGTCACTTTCTCGCGCTTCTTCGTTCGCTGGCACGCCAGCGTGATTCGTTCCCGCGAATCTGACGTACCGGTGTATTACGCAGGGGTGGATTTCAAACCTGCCCCTGGATCGCAGTCGTTGCTGATCAAGGCTTCTTGAACTGCATAGGATTGACGGTTGCAGCTAAGGCTGGTTAGGCTCCCACAATTCCCTCCTCGGTTTGATTCCCACCTCCAAAGAAGGCCAGCCCCTCCACAGAGGCTGGCCCTTTTCTGTATTTGCCCAAATACTTTACATCAATGCCTGCTATGCTATAATTATTATATATTAGTTAGAGATAACTAATAATTGCTCTCAATGTCATGGAATAGCCTTAAATACCAGCAGAGGGAGGTGGACTGATGGAATGGACTATTACCAGCGAGGATTTGTCTCATCCGGAGAAAAGTGGAGTAGTTCAGTTCATAGAACGCATGGAACGGGAATTGCGGAACGGAGGCACTCCCATAGAGGGGTTCCAGTTCCTGAATTCGCCCCTGGACATGCTGAAGTTCAGCAGGGAGATCGAAGACGAGGCCATGGCCCACCCGGTAGAGGCCGACCTGTATGTTGGCTTCCAGAACTCCCAGAAGCTGATCGGCGAAGAACATAGATACCGCAAAATCCTGAGCTCCGGGGTGCGGGTCTTTGGCTTTGGCGAGGGGGATGCGCCGGCTTTCCTGGCCGATACTTCCGCCGAGTGGGTGTCCCTCCCCGGCAACCGGTATCCACTGGTCAATCAATGGTTCCTCGTATCCACCGCGCCGGCGCCCATCGCCTTTGTTGGCTGGGATACCTCTCCCGATGACCGGTTCGGCATGGATGGCGTCTCGGCGCCCGGCAAGAGCTTCGAGGGTTTCGTTACCGAAGATCCCCGCGTTATTTCGGCGCTGGTGGAATACCTGGACCAGGTAAGGGCCGGCGCCAATATGCCCGACCTGGCCTCGGACGGTAAGCCCTGCCATTTGCCCGGCGCCATTTACTTTGGCGTGGAGGACGATTCGGTACCGGTGATGATGGGCTCTGACCATTCCGGTCTCAAGCTGGATATCCCCATCAGGCGAATTATGGCAATAACGGATCTTCATGGGTCCGAAGAATTCAAGGCGCTGCGGGGTTGGGCCACCGAGCTGGCCATCGCGAATGCCAGTCAATTGGTGTTGTTCGAAATGTCGGCGGCTTCCTACCTGGTAACGCCCTATCCCGAAGAGCAGCGCCAGCAGTGGAAGCGGGTGCTCAACTGGCGGGAACTGCTGCCGCTGGGGCGCGCGCCCCTCGCACGGCAACTGGCCCGGATTCAGGCCAGGGGCGTGGAGGCCGGCGCAATATTGCCTTCCTCCCACGGTTTCAAGCACCTGGCCCAGTGGGCCGATGAGGCGGACATTGATTTGATCCTGCTGCCCACATCGCTGGTACGGCCCGGCCTGCTTTCCCGTCTGCGGGGCTACAGCCTGGATACGCTACTGGAGCATACCCGCCGGCGCGTCCTGGTGGTGTCGGACAACGGCACGATGTGCCCGGCCAGCCTGGAAGGCGAACTTCCCGACTCGGGCTCGTACCACCGGCTTGTCGAGGGCCTGGTGGCTTGAGTTTCGGCTGAGACCGGGTAAAGGCCGACAGAAAGGGGGGCCAGGCCGGTACGCGCCCTCGGTACCGGTCACCCCTCTTGCCATACCGCCCGGCAGATTTGCCGGGCGGTTCCACGTTACCTATTCAACCTCGGGGTTTCTGTTCGGAAGCGGCAGCCAAATTACTTCACGGCTGGCGATAAGCTCCTCTACCTGGTTCTCGTTTCTTACGCTGGCTACCGCCGCGTGGCATGGTTCCTGGGTAACCAATGTTATGAACGCGGCGTTCTGTATAGCCCTGGTGGTGTCGCGGGCCGAAGCAGTGTATGAAATTTCAGTGGCGATGTAAGCGGGGGCGCCATCCCGGTCGGTGACTCGCATTACCAGGTCCGCCGCTACAAAGCTCAAACGTTCGCCGCCTGCCAGGCGATTTCCTGCCAGCACGCGCAGCTGCTCTTTGTCCAGGATTTCCTCCAGCTTGTACCCCAGGAATTCTGGCAGGTCAGCGGCGCCTTCTATTACCTGGGTTCGCATGTAGTAGCCTTTGAGGTCGCCTATGTCGCTACTTATCCGGTCCAGGCGGCGGCTGGTGTTGTCCCTGAATCTGCTGAAATCTTCGGGCATATTCTGCAGGCCGCTGCTCAGGATCCTGCTTCTGAGAGCTTCCGCCCATTCCGGCTTCTCATCAAGAACATTCAGGAGTTCCTCGAAGGTATTGATGGTGGTCATTGGGTAGCCCTCCTTGTCTCTGGCGGCCCTGCGGCCATTATACTCTGCATCCGGTTTCCCTGGTTATCAGCAAGGGTAGTCCCTTTGGAGGCTCATAGACTGCCGGCAAGCCACCGGTGTCCCCTGTGATACAATTTCCGCAGATATGGCTCAAAACAGTAACGCCACCATCATCGCCAATTCCCCCTCAGCTCTCTCCCCAGGGCAGTACCTGGGGCCGGACGCATTGCTGCGGTTGCTGTCCAGCACGTCTCCTGATCCGCCCGACTCCGGCCACGAGGATATCGGCACTCTCTGCCTGACTCCCGGGGGACTGTCCCGCTGGCCCGAAGCAAGGGATGCCGCCTTGCGGGAATGGCGCAGTTTCCTGGGCCCGGTTCTGGACGGCCCCGGCGGTGACTCCCTCCTGAAGTCTGACACCGGCCTGGTGGCATTGCGTGTCGGTGACCGCGGTCTGGCCGTGGCGCCGCCCTTTCCCGTGAAAAGAGAATCGGCCGTCGAAACGTGGGATGCCGGGCACCTGCAGGAATTGCTGGTTGCTGAATACACCGTGGGGGTGGTGCTGCTCCGCCTGGGCCGCTACATGGTGGCCGTGTTTCGCGGGACCCAACCGGTGGTGACCAAGACCGACACCCGCTACGTAAAGGGCAAGCACCACGCCGGCGGCACCTCCCAGCTGCGGTTCAAGCGCATTCGGGAGGGGCAGATGCGCAAGCTGTTCGACGAGGCCTGCCAGGTAGTGGGCAGCCGCTTCGAGCCCCATGACCGGGAGTTGGACTACATACTGCTGGGCGGCGAGAAGTTGACCCTCAACGGATTTCTGAAGGTGTGCCCCTACCTGCAGCGACGGCAGGATATCATCCTGGACCGGCGCCTGAACATACGAGACCCCAAGCGCGACACCCTGGACACCGTGTCCGGTATGCTGCGCCAGAGCCGGGTATGGGCTGTCGCCCCGTGAACAGTGAGATTACAACATCCGTGCAAAATCAGTTCGGTGAAACTTGAACAGCAACCTGGATAGTGCGGCTTTGACCGACGGCTTTGGCGGCTTTGAACAGTCCCTGCACCTGCTGGAATTCGACCAGATAAGGCACAGGCTGGCCGGCTTTGCCCGCACCCAGCTGGGCAAGGACCTGGCCCAGACCCTGGAGCCGGTCGCCGATGCCCTGGAAATCGGTTCGCGCCTCCAGGAAACTGACGAGGCCCGTTTCTTCCTGGACTCCGGCGGCAGTCTGGAGTTCGGGCCCGGCGCCGACCTGCGCGAGTACGTCCACCGCGCCATGCTGGGCGGCTCACTGCGGGGCGAAGAGCTGCACGAAATTCGCCTGTTGGCCGGGGCTGCCAGCTTCAGCCGGGACGCTCTCCACCGCCGGGAGGACCTGCCCCTGCTGTCCGGCATAGCCTCCAACATCCCCAACCTGTCGGGCCTGGAGCAGGCCATTGCCCGGGCCATCAGCCCCGCCGGAGAGATCCTGGACGACGCCAGTCCCGACCTGCGCCAGTTGCGCCGCGACTCCAGGTCAGCCTATCAGCAACTTAACGAGGTGATGCAGCGCAGCCTCCGCCGCTACCAGCGGCGCGCCGTCGTCCAGGAACCTATAATCACCCAGCGCAATGGGCGGCTGGTGCTTCTGATTAAGGCCGAGCACAAGTCCCAGACACCGGGCATCGTCCACGACGTCTCCGACAGCGGGGCCACCGTCTTCATTGAGCCCCTGCCTGCCATTGAGACGGGCAACCGCTGGCGCGAGACCCGCCTGGCCGAGGAACGGGAAGAGGAGCGGGTGCTCCGGACCCTGGCCTCCCAGGTAGGGGAGGCCGGCGACGACCTGCAGCTGGCCCTGGACTTGCTGGCCCGGCTGGACCTGGCCATGGCCAAGGGCCGTTACTCCGCCGACCGGCGGGCGGTGGCGCCCTCCGTAAAGGCCGTAGCAACATCCTTCGACAAGCCCCGGCCCGGGGAGAGTCGAGGCACAAGACACATCAGGGGTGATGAGGAAAATAGCCCTCCACCTTCCCCTTCTCCGTCCGCTTCCGCCTCTGCCCCCGCTCCCGCTTCTCCCCCCGCTCGTGGTGAGCCCGTCGAACCACGCCTCCGCATCGTCGGGGCCCGCCATCCCCTGCTCACCGACCGGGTGGTGCCCATCAGCCTGGACCTGGGCGGTGGCAACCGGGTGATGGTAATTACCGGCCCCAATGCCGGTGGCAAGACGGTAGCCCTCAAGACCGTCGGCCTGCTGGCCCTCATGGCTCATGCCGGCCTGCACGTGCCCGCCGAAGCCGCTGATTTTCCACTGCTGGACGGTATTTTTGCCGATATCGGCGACCAACAGAGCATTGAGCAGTCGTTGTCTACCTTCAGTTCTCATATCCAGAATTTGCGGTCCATTCTGGACCGGGTTACCTCGGACTCCCTGGTATTGATTGACGAGCTGGGAACCAGCACCGACCCCGAGGAGGGAGCCGCCCTGGCCCAGGCCATCCTGGGGCGCCTGCGCTCCCTGGATGTGATGACCATCGCCACCACCCACCACCGGGGCGTGGCCCGCTACGTGCAGGAACAGTCCGGCATGGTAAATGCCAGCGTTGACCTGGACCCGACCACCCTGGAGCCCACCTACCGGATTACCCTGGGCCTGCCGGGTCGCAGCTATGCCCTTACCATCGCCGACCGCCTGGGCCTGGATGCGGAAATCCTGGATGAGGCCCGCTCCCTTATCGCGCCCTCCCAGCGGGCCACCGACGATCTCGTACAGGAGTTGCAGGAAGAACGGGCGGTGGTGGCCCGTCTGAGGCAGGAATCCGAGGATCTGTTGTCCCGCGCCCGCGTCCAGCAGGCCGAGACCGAGGCCAGGCTGGCCACCGTGGAGGCCTCCCGCCTGGAGCTGGTGGAAGAAGCCCGACAGGACTTGCAGAAACGCATCGGCGGGCTGCTGACCCAGCTGCAGCAGGCCGAGCGCGCCGCCGAACATGCCGAGGCGGAGCAGGCGGCCCGCCGATTGATGCGCCCGTCCCCTGGCGCTCCTGCCCGTGACCCTGCCCGTGACCCTGGGAGAGATTCGGGCAGCAGTTCCAACCGGGGCTTGGGCAGAAACCCCGGCAATACTCCCGGAGCAGAGCGTTTTCGCGCCTACCAGGAGGATTTGGCCCAGTTCCAGAAAGAATTGAGCTCCACCCAGTGGGAACCGATAGAGGTGGAACGCCCCCCCTGGCAGCAGGAGTTAAGTAGCGGGGATCGCGTATACATCAGGGGCATCCCCCGTCCCGTGGAGGTGATCTCGCCCCAGGACGAGGATGAGCATATCGAGGTGCTGCTGGGTACCATGCGGGCCCGGATTCCCGTTTATCAGCTGGAACGCCCCGCCGACTCCGGCCTGCCCCAGGAGTCCGGACAGACTCAGGGAGCCGGACAGCCTGTGGGCACGGCGGGCCAGCGACCCGGGACCGAATCCCTTGAATCATTGCCGCCTGCGGGAGGATTGGACCCCAATTCTCCCGGGGTGCGGTTCCGTCACAACCGCGACGCCGGAGTCTATTACCGCCGTCCCTCCCTGCGGCAGGTCAAGACCGACCTGGACCTGCGGGGTAATCGGGTGGACGAGGCCCTGGACAAGGTGGAAACTCTCCTCAACGAAGCTGCCCTCAGCGGCGTGCCTGAAGTACGCATTATCCACGGCCAGGGCACCGGCGCCCTGCGGCGTGCCGTACGGGAGTTCCTCCGCGGCCACCCCCTGACCTCATCATCGGGCCCCGATCACGAGACCTCCAACGACGGGGTCACCATAGTCGAGCTGAAATAACGAAACGGAACACTGCAAGTAAGGTGGTGGAAGCAAATTGGCAGAAGAACCTTTGACCCCGTTGCAGCGACGCCAGAGGGCGCTGGTCAGGTTGGAAGAAGGTAGGCAGGCCCTGCGAAAATCCCTGGAAGACCTGGACGCCGAGGATGCTTTTCTCGGGTCTCGCTGGTCGGTGTGGGAGGTGCTGAAGCACCTGGACGCCGAGAGTTTCGTCGAGGCCCTGGAGAAGATTGCCGTCGGCGAGATGGAGATGCTTCCTCCCTTCACCAGCCGCGAAGACAGGTTGCGCCAGGACATTGAGCACCTGGAGACGACTTATGACCGGATGCGGAACGTCATCGCCGGCCTCACCGAGGAACAACTGCTCCAGCCCGTTACTCCTCCCAATCCCGTCAACTCCTTCCCCGGCCTGTCCATGCTGGAACTGGTGGAACGGTCCTCCGGACACGCCGCCTCTCACGCCCGGCAAATCGAGCTTACCCGCAAGTACGTGGCCGAGTTTAACGCCAGGGAGAAGTCCGTCACCGTAATTGCCCTGGGCGATGGCGCCCAGGATTCGGTGCCCATGCGGGCCAGAGAGCTAATTGCCTTTGCCGACTTTACGGCCGGAGACGCCGCCGCCCTGGACCTGGTGCGTCCCTGGATTCGGGGCCTGGAGGCGGAAATCCGGGCGGACAATACCGAGGAAGTGGTATCCCGCATGGCCCGCGAGGCCCGCGCCGGTCTCTGGACCGTTATCTGCGTTCGGGGAAACAACCCCGAAGGAGATTGTCCTGAGTTGATGAACCTGGCTCGGCGGTACTGCGACAAGGTGGTGGTTCTGCGCTGAAGGCTGTTACCGAATTCCCCCCAAAGGCCCTTCCCCTGTCGCGGGGATGGTCAGGGTGTTGGTGAACGGGATGCAGGCGATTCGTTTAAGCGCAACTTGCCTGTTTTGAACCAGTATCCGGCTGCCATCGTCCCCCGCGCCGATACAGGGCCTTTTCAAAGTTGGGAAAAGCGGATTTGCCCGCTCATCCTGAGCCTGTCGAAGGATGCCACCGAACCGGGAGATGGTTCGACAAGCTCACCATGAGCGGGTGACAGTTGACTTTGGAAAGACTCCCGCCCCGCCAGGGCCGCCATTGATACCCGACGGTCAGGAATGTTATTCTTGGGAAACTGGGAACGGCGGTGTTGGCGGCGTATTCTCTTGGACAGTTCGCAAATAAATTGGCAAGGTTATCATCCTGGCTGACGCTCTTAATGGCGGCGGGGGTATTTGCGGCCCTGTCAGCCCTGGCAGGCTGCGGCGGGTTACCGTCTCTCAATCCCTCCCCTACCGTCACCTCCGATACTCCGGCTGCTGACATTTCCCGTGACCCCGCTGCAAAAGCAGAACAACCCGACTCGTCCACAGGAGCGGCATTCAACGTGAATGACGTCAGCGTTGATCGCATCGCATACATCGGTCCCTACGGTGACCTGTTCACCATCAATCCGGACGGCAGCGACCGGCGGCGGCTTACGGGAATCAGTAGAGTCCGCTCCGATTCGCCGGAGCCAGGCGTGCCGTCCGAACCCTCCGAACCCTCCGAACCCTCTGATCCGTCCCGCTCCGGCGACACGGCCGCCTTCTATACAGTCCAGGACCTGGATTTCAGCGAGACCCATGCCTGGCCTACCTGGTCGCCCGACGGCTCCCAAATTGCGGTATCGCGGGTGCAACTGACCCCCAATCGTGCGCTCGAGGTGTCGGTGCAGGTCGTGGACGCGGCCACCGGGGTCAGCAGGGTCGTTTACCAGAACGACGTGCCCGCCCTGGTAGCCGACGGCGCTCCCCACTACCTCTATTGGTCCCCCGATGGGGAGTATCTCTCCTTCCTGGCCACCACGCGCCAGGGACTAACCCTGTTTGCGGTAAACCCCAATAGTGGCGACGGCGCCGTAGCCCTGGAACGGGGCGCGCCCCTTTATTTCAGCTGGGGCGGCGACGGGCAATCGCTTATAGTCCATTCCAGGGAAGAGGTAAAGTTGCTGGACAGGCCCCTGCTTCCCGAAAGAGCGGTCCTGCTGGCCAACGCCGCCGGATTTCGCACCCCCGCCCTGTCTCCCGATGGCCAACGCTGGGCCTATTCTTCCGGCGATGCCTCGGCCAGCGTCGTCAGCATAGGCGACAGGACTGCCCCGGCCTCGCCCAGAAACCTGCTGGATACCGGCCCTTTGGTGGCGTTCATGTGGTCGCCCGATGGTGGCATGCTGGCCGTGGCCGACAACACGGACCCCCAGGGACGGATTTTCCAGCGCCTACGGGTGGTGGCAACCGACGGCGCCGGGGTGCGGACCCTGGTGGAGGAACCGTTGCTCGCCTTTTATTGGGCCCCCGGCGGCGAGCGCCTGGCCTGGGTGGGTGTTGACGCGGATGAGCAGGTTTTTGAGTGGAAAGTAACTCCGGTTATTCGGGAAGGTCAGGGTACCGGTTCTGAGGGCGCGTCCCGGGAGATTTTCCGGTTCAGGCCCAGCGGCGAAGTATTTACCATGCTCAGCTTCTTCGACCAGTACGCCTACTCCCACTCCCCCTGGTCTCCCGATGGTACCCGCCTGGTGGTGGCCGGCTCTCAGGGTCCGGTGGCCGAACGGCGCAACGGCCATACACCCACGGGAGCCCGTATCTACGTGCTGGACGCCGTTGGGGACGCCGAGCCAACGGAGATCGCCCAGGGCAACGTGGCTTTCTGGTCGTGGAATTAGGGATCGCCCGCTCGGCTCAGGCGGGTTGCTTCCAGTGCTCCTGTTTCTGACACCCCAATAGGGAAGGCCAGGGGTGCGGCGGTTTTCTGACGGGATGCAGTTCCGGCATTCTTCCCCAATTCCTCGCAGGAAGAACACGAAAGGTTGGTGGCCCAAATGCTTACTGGAAGTCTGAATAAATCCCCTCTGCCCTGGCGGGAGAGGGTTAGGCTGAGAGGGAAATCGTCCCTGGCAACCTGTCGCCCCCACCCTAATCTTCCCCAGTCAAAGGGGAAGAGACTTGTTCAGAAGTTCCCTGGGCTTCGTTCCTGCCTGGGAATGATGATGTTGTTGTCGGCCCTGGCTGTGTCCCTGTCCTTGTCGTCGGCATGCGGTTCCGCCGGGACTCCCACGCCCGAGCCCAGTTCTCTGCCCGATCCGCAGATTTTGCTGGACGGGGCGGTGGAGCGCCTGCAGGCCCAGCAATACTTGAGCTTTGTTTTTGACCATCCCGTGGGCAACACCCCCCTGGCTCCGGGGGTGGCCCTGACCAGGGCCGAGGGAGTAGCCGAGCTGCCCGACCGGTACAAGGTGGAAGTGAACATGGAGTCCAGGGGCACGGCGTTGCGTCTGGGCATTATCTCTACCGGGGAAGCTGCCTATGTCACCAATCCCATGAGCGGAGAGTACATGCCGGCGGCATCGGCTGAATCGGTCCCCTTCCAGTTCGAGTACGTAACGACCCTTGTCATCGCCATGGTGGGCGGCCTGACCGACCTGGAGCCGGTTACCGAGGCCGACCTGGACGGCAGCCAGGTCTATTTCATCCGGGGATCCACTCCCACGGGAGCGCTGGGTCAGGTGATTCCCGGGGCCATGCCCGACGGCCAACTTCCGGTGGAAGCTTGGGTGAATCCCGATACCGGCCGGCTGATCCAGGCGCAAATGTCCGGAACGCTGGTCCCTGGCGAGGCGGAGGACACGGTAAGGTTGCTTCGCCTGGAGTACCTGGCTGAACCGCCGGATATTTCCGCGCCCTAGTAGGCCCTTCCGCCAGAGGCGGATTGTGACGGTGGGAACGGGAGTCCGTTCGTGGTGAGCTTGTCGAACCATGAATGGGCGGCCCTTCGACCCGCCAGAGGCGGACGTTCCGCAGGCTAAGGGTGAGCGGAACATAACCCATCATTTCAAAGTTGCCGGACTACTGGAAGCTGTTTCAAATTCCCTTCTCCGATAATTTGGGAAGGTCAGGCCGGGGACGAAGTCCTGCCGAATTCCGCCTCCGCCGGCATCCGACGAGGCTGAAAGCCTCTTTGCGGCGGCTTTCCGTCGATTCGCCCACGGACGATAGCCAGGATTAGTGGTTAGACCGGACAACATATCCATGCCCGAGTCTCCCGCCAGGTCAACCTGGCTGGTGCTGGCCATTATTGGCTTGGGGGCCTTCTTCACCGCCCTGGACCAGACCGTCGTGGTGACGGTGCTGCCGGCGGTGATGCTGGACCTGCGCGTCCCCATCAGCGAGCTGGACAAATTGACCTGGGTGGTTACGGCCTACCTGCTGGGCTACACCGCCTTCATGCCCCTCTTTGGCCGCCTGGCCGACGTTTACGGCTACCCCCGTCTCTACATCGTGGGCCTGGGCATTTTTGCCCTGGGCAGCATTCTTGTGGCTCTTTCCCGCACCGTGGAGGAGCTTATCGGCGCCCGGGTTATCCAGGCCATCGGCGGGTCGGCGGCGGTGCCCATCGGTTTTGCCCTGGCCGTCAGCGCCGTGCCGCCGGAACGCCAGGGGTTGGCCCTGGGCATCGTGGGAGGCGCCGCCGAGGCCGGTTCCATGCTGGGGCCCGCCTACGGGGGCGCGATAGTGGAACTGGCCAACTGGCGTTGGCTCTTCTGGCTGAACATACCCCAGGTACTGATGATTGCCCCCCTGCTGCTGCTCCTGCCCAATCGCCGGCAGACGGGAGTGCGGGTGGACTATCTGGGCGGCGCGCTGGTTCTGGTGACCTTGCTGGCCCTGTCCCTGGGCCTGTCGCAGAAGGGACTGTTCAAGCTCGACACTGCCGTGCCCTTCGGCCTGCTGGGGGCGGGCGTCGTCCTGGCGGTGGGGCTCGCCTTCTGGGAACGCCGCGCCGAGCAGCCCTTGCTGCTGCCCCTGCTCTTTCGCACTCTGAACTTCGTCACTGCCAACCTTACCCAGGTACTGGTGGGTGTCTCCCTGGTAATCGCCCTGGTAACGGTGCCGTTGATGGCCAACACGGTGATGGGCAAAGACCCCTTCACCGGAGCCCTGTGGCTGCTGAGGATGACTTGCGCCATTCCCGTGGGCGCGGTGGCCGGGGGATTGCTGCTGTCCCGGGTGGGAAACCGGCCTGTTATCGCCGTCGGGCTGCTGCTGATCGCGCTGGGGTTGTTCCTGGTGAGCGGCTGGCCTCTGGATGTGGGCGAGCCCCAGTTGACCCTGCACCTGGTGGTGGCTGGGCTGGGCTTCGGCCTGGTGATTGCGCCCATCATGGCCCAGGCATTGAACGCCGCGCCCCGGGAGTACCACGCCACCGCCTCCTCCATGGTGGTCGTCTCCCGCCTGATGGGCATGACGCTGGGACTGGCGGCGCTGGCGGCCTACGGTATTGAACAGTTCCAGACGCTTACCACGGGCTTGCTGCTGCCCCTGCCCATAGCCGGTGAGACTGCCGCCGAGACCTCCGCCAGGGTTGCCGCCTACGCAACTGAGTTGCAGAACGCCGGCCTGACCCTGTTCCAGAGGTTCTTCCGCATCGCGGCGGCGGTGGCCCTGCTCGCCCTGGCGCCCGTGGTCCTGAAGCGGGAATGGATTTCAGGGATAATTTCTCGGAGAAACAGGCAAGCCCCTGAAGGGGAGGCAGGGGACTGAATAGCCTCGTTTCCTGCTGTTCTACTGCTTTGGAATGGATGGCAGTAATCCTTGTCGTCATTCCGGCTCCCGGGGGCCGTCGTGGTACAATCCCCGCACCGATTTCCGACGCCATGCCCGTCAGGGCAAATACGCCGGACCGACGAACGCGATTAGTCCGCCGAACAATCAAGGTTCGCGGGAGATTCCGCCCGGTCCAAGGAGGCCCCTTACGAGTTCGCCTTTTCTCCAGTTTCCTCCCTTCCTGCCCGAGTATTTCGGGCGGGAGGATGAGAGCGACGACAGTAATTTCTATGTCCAGCCGCGCCTGGTGGTCCACATAGACGACGGCGCCATCGCCGCCGTGGGCAACGTATTCCGCAGCATGATTCCGCCGGATGCGGCGGTGCTGGACCTGATGAGCAGTTGGCGGTCCCACTGGCCAGCCGACCACCCCCGGGCCCGCCTGGCCGGCCTGGGCATGAACGCGGTGGAGATGCAGGAGAATCCGGACCTGGACGATTATCTTATCCAGGACATCAACAAGGACCCCGTCCTGCCCTACGAAGACGATACTTTTGACGCGGTGGTAATAACCGTGTCCGTACAATACCTGACCAGCCCCATAGAGGTGTTTCAGCAGGTCAACCGCATCCTGAAACCCGGTGGAGTCTTCATAGTCACCTTCTCCAACCGTATGTTTCCCACCAAGGCGGTAAAAATCTGGAGGTACACCACCGACTGGCGGCACATTGATCTGGTGGCCGCCTACCTGGAGGAGGCCGGCGACTACGAGGAAATTCGGGGCGGCTTCGTCAATCCGGACGCCAGCCCCCCCGGCGACCCCCTGTTTGCCGTGGTTGCCAACAAGGCGTCCGGCAAGGCACCCAACCAGGCGTCCGGGTAGAAACGGGTCCCAGCCCGCCACTTTCCGCGGCGTTGAGAGAGGAGAACTTGGAATACAGCAATATTCGACTGGAAATCTTGGACTCCGTTGCCACCATCCGCCTGGACCGGCCCGATGCCCTGAACGCCTTGAGCATGGAACTGTTGGCCGAGTTTTCCGACGCCGTGGCCACCGTGGAGCGGGACCAGGGCGTCAAGGCGCTGGTGGTACGGGGCGAAGGCCGGGCCTTCTGCGCCGGGGCCGATCTGCTGTTCTTCGACACCGTATTTTCTGAAATCTCCCTGCTGCCTCCCTACGTTGAGTTGCTGAACCGGTGCTTCCATCAATTGGAACAGCTGCCTGTGCCGGTCATTGCCCTGGTCCACGGTTTCGCGCTGGCCGGGGGACTGGAGCTGTTGCTGGCCTGCGACATGGCCCTGGCGGCGGAAGATGCCCGCATCGGCGACCAGCATGCCAACTTCGGGTTGATGCCCGGCGGGGGTTCCACCCAGCGCCTTCCCCGGCGCGTCGGCATGCAGCGGGCAATGGAGTTGCTGACCACCGGGCGCTGGCTGTCCGGGACCGAGGCGGTGGAGTGGGGGCTGGCTTTGCGGTCGGCGCCCCTGGAGTCCCTTGATGAAGAGCTGGAAACCCTGTTGAGCCAGCTTCGGGGCAAGAGTCGTACCGGGCTGGGGTGGATCAAGTCCGTAACCCGGCAGGGAGAAGAACTGCCGCTCCGGGCCGGTCTCGACCGGGAAGGAATGGCCTTTGTCCAGTACTTTGCTACCTCCCCCCATCCGCAAGAAGGCATACAAGCCTTCAAGGAGAAGCGGCAACCCGAGTTTTGATGGCAATTCAAGGCAAAATGTAAACTAAATGCTAACAAATGGCATTTGTGAAAATCCGCACTTGACATGTGAAGAAAATCAGCTAGACTATATAGAACTTCTGACAGTTACCAGATAAGGAGGAACTTATGGAAGGGAAAGTCCAAATAGAGATTACGTACTGCGTTCCTTGACAGCACCACGCTACCGCCACGTGGATGGCGAATGAATTCTTCCGAACCTACGGCCCGGATGCGGCGATAACCATTTCCCCGCGCGGCCAGGGCATCATGGAAGTATTTGTGGATGGCGAGAAGATCTTCGACAAGAAGGCCGAAGGTAATTCTTACCCCGATCTGGCCCGGGTCCGCAAGATGAAGGAAGTCATCACCGAGCGGATTGCCAGCTTGGAGCCTGTCCCCGCTGACAATTAGTTTAATCACGCCGGTCGCCTCGGCAACCGGCGCCCAACTGGGAAAGAAAACGCCCCTCCCAACCAGGAGGGGCGTTGCTTTTTGTCCTTGACGTGCCTACAAAGCCGGGCATCCGTCCGTTTCGGATCAGGTGGGAGACTTCCATGTCGGGGATTTCCTTAACCACGGCGGCGCATGGTTGCAGAGAAATTTTCTGCGTAACTCCGCGCGCTCGGTCCTTCCGCGGCGAAAGATGGTAGATGGTAGATGTAAGTTGGGTTAATTCGCTATGAACTGATTAGTGGCCTTGACATATTTGGGTCACATACATATTATTCCAGGTGCCTGCTATGCTGGGGAAATGAGTGGGGAGGGACAGGATTCTAAACTGGCTTGCCAATGTCGCCGGAGCTATAAGCGACTCCATACGCGAAAATGTCAGGACTATTGGGGGTGCATTCTGCGGTCTGTTTGTCTCCTCGTTTGTAGTTTGTTCCTTGGCTATTGTATTCTGGAACGAGGACAAATGGGACTCACAGGGACCAATTGGGGTAGTCGCTGATATTTCGGGCACATCTTTTGCCGCCGCTGTCGTCTTACTCAGTTTTGGGAGAGTAGCTATGTCCGGGAATAGAATATTCAAAAGGAAAGAAAGAGAGCAGGGCCGAGAGGAAGGCCGAGAGCAAGGCCACAGGGAAGGTCGGAAGGAAGGCCGAGAGGAGGGTCGCAGAGAGACAGTGAACGAATACACCGAGGCTGATGCCAGTCGTCAACCGGGTGAAACCCTGCAACAGGCGGTAGATAGGTTGAGGAAGCAGAAAGCGAATAGCGGATAGCCTTTTTGGGAGAGTAGCTATGTCCGTAAATATAATCTTCAAGAGGAAAGAAAGAGAGCAAGGCCGAGAGGAAGGTCGCAGAGAGACAGCGAATGAATACACCGAGGCTGACGCCAATCGTCAGCCGGGTGAAACCCTGCAACAGGCGGTTGATCGGCTAAGAAATGAGAAGGCAAAGAACGGATAGCCTTTTTCACATAGCCGCCGTGTCTATTGATTGCAAACCCCATCTTCAATAAAGGATGGGGTCAATTTATGCGGGAGCCTGTTGACCATAATCGGTCCGAGGGGCTTTGTATAAGTTGGGTGACCCTAGATAAATTCCGTGATTTAAGCGCCTTGGGGCCAGAACTCCCCCTGGGGGACGGACTGCTTCACGTGATCAGGTACGACTTCCATAACGGCATCCAGCGCCTTCTCCACTTCCTTCCAGATTTCCCAGCCAATGGCTTCCACCGACTGTCCCGCGTCTACGATTCTCCAGCTCTCTGGAATAGCCTTTGCCTGCTCCAGGAACCCTTTCCTCGCCCGGTGATGGAACTCCAGGTCCAGCTCTTCGAACCTTGTGCCTTCCTGGGTGCGACTGAGCAGGGCCAGGTCTCCGCCCGTATCAAGGGTAAACGCCATCTGGTGGCCCATGGTGCGCTTCAGCCCCTCTTCAGGATCAAGGTCGAGAAGAAAGGTAAGGTGGGGATTAATGCCTTGGGCGGCAAAGGAGTTCATTGAGGCGATTACTTCCAGGTCTATGCCGCGCCCGTGCCCCTGGTAGGCAATGGTGGAACCATAAAACCGGTCGGCAATTACAGCGCTGCCGGACTCCAGGGCAGGGCGAAGCCGGGACGTAACCAGCTCCACTCTGGCCGCTTCAAACAGCAGCAGTTCCGCTTCCGGCGCCAGGGGCCGTTCGCTCTTGAGGTAGCCCCTTAAATACTCGCCCAGTTCGGTGCCGCCCGGTTCCCGCAACAGCAGGTAGGGAATTTCCAGTCCGGCCAGTCGATCGGCCAGCAACCGGGACTGAGTTGTCTTCCCGGCCCCCTCACCGCCTTCAAATGCTATGAACAAACCGGCCACTGATTACCTCTGGGATTCTGCGACTTCCCGTACTTTACGAACAAGCACGAATGCCCACTAAATATACCCATTGGTGAACATTCGCGCCTGTGAGTGCCTGATCTATTCCTTCCTTAAGGCCGGTAAATCAACACCGACCGTTCCGGCTCCCGGCCTCGGCTGGTGGAGGCCAGGTTGAACCGCTGGGCCAGCAAATGCTGCAGACGCCGTACGTAGGCTCGTTGCGGGTTCAGCTGCACGCTGAATTCGCCTCCCATAACCCGCTGGGCCGCATCTTCGGCCTCCAGCATGGCCTGGTCCAGGGTTTCCCTGGAGCCCGTCTCTGACCCCGCCTCGCCCCGCTGCCGTCCGCCCCGCACCTGAATCCCCTGCTCTTTCGCCAGAGCTCTCAAAAAGTCCATCACCTGGGGCATTGTATTCTTGCGCAGAACGTAAACGGGCGTGCCCGTGGCCTCGGCAGAACGCACCAGTTGGGCGCCCCGGCGGTAGTGAGTCTTGGTGGTCAATACCAGCGAAGCCCGTCGCAGTTCATTAACCACGTTCACGTTCAGTCCCATCTCGGCCTGGGCTGTTTCCAGCTTGTCGCGGCTTACACCGAACAGAAATACCTGGGCCTCCAGGGTACGGCCGTCGCCGCCCTCGCCGGGGTTGAGAGTTCCATTGCCTCCGGCGATCTCTCTCCCGTCCTGCCCCAGGCCGTCCGCGCCGCCATCACCCGGAAGCTCATCCATGAAGCCGCGCTGGTACATCGCCTGGGGTACAGCCGGCTGTTCCATGTTCCGGTCTGGATTCCGGTCCAGGTTCCTGCCCTGGCGGCGGTCCGAACGTCGCCCTCCGTTCCCGTAATCGCGGTTACGGCCGCCAAGATCCTGGGTCCAGGGCGCCGGCGGGTCTGCGTTGGGGCGCGGGTCGCCCTGCCGTTCCACTACCTCCCCCGCCTCGTCCATGCTGCGGATAACCGGCAGGATCGGGTAGCCCCGCAGCCACTGGTCAACCACCTGGGCCACGCCGTCGTGGACGGCCACCTGTTCCCAGCTCTGGATTTCCACCACCACGTCAAAGGTAGGCGGCGCCTTCCGTTCCAGCACCGTCTTCTGGGTGCCCCGGTACCGAGCTTCCTGGTCGCCCAGCGTCACCGACTGTATGCCGCCCACCAGGTCCGAAAGGGTTGGGTTAAGCACCAGGTTGTCCAGGGTGTTGCCGTGGGCGGTGGCAATCAACTGAACGCCCCGCTCCGCGATGGTTCGGGCGGCGGCGGCCTCCTCTTCAGTGCCCATCTCGTCGATGATAATCACCTGGGGCATGTGGTTTTCCACCGCTTCTATCATTACCGCGTGCTGGCGGGTGGGTGTTGCAACCTGCATCCGGCGGGCGTGGCCTATGGCCGGATGTGGCACGTCGCCGTCGCCGGCAATTTCGTTGGACGTGTCCACGATAACCACCCGCTTGCGGGCTTCGTCGGCCAGGACCCGGGCCACCTCCCGCAGCATGGTGGTCTTGCCCACGCCGGGCCGCCCCAGCAGCAGGATGTTCTTGTTGGCGAAGGCCAGGTCTTCGATGATTTTGATGGTGCCAAACACTGCGCGGCCGGCACGGCAGGTTATTCCCACCACCTGCCCCTTGCGGTTGCGAATGGCGGAGATGCGGTGCAGGGTACGCTCCATGCCCGCCCGGTTGTCCTCGCCGAAATCTCCTATCTGGCGGACCAGGTAATCCAGGTCGTCACGGCTGACCTCGCGGTCGTCAAGGATCACGTCCCCGGAAGGGAACCGGGCTTCCGGCAAGCGGCCCAGGTCCAGCACCACCTCCAGCAGGTCGGTCAGGTTGTCCTGCTCCAGCAGGCTTTCTTTGACCCGCGGGGGAAGTATCTCCATCAGGCGTTCCATTTCTTCCTGGACCAGCTCTTGCGCCGCTACCAAATCACGCCTCCACCGGCGCCATTCCGTAGCGGAAGGCCGGAACGGCCACCATTTTGACCATCAATGTATATTCGGCAACCCTTCTAAACCCCCGGTTTTCCAACCGGGCGCTGACCGCTTCCTGGTAGCTGGGCACCAGCCATCGCTGGATTCCCGGCTGGGCCAGGGCGTAATCCATGGCCGGATACAGCGCCTCCGGGTGGTCCGGATGGGTCATGGTCTGTACGTCAACAATTACCCACCGGCGGGTGATTCTCAGCCAGCCGGCCAGTCGTTCCGGCCCGTCTGTCACCCACTCTTTATAACCGGCGGGTTTGAAAAGACCGGAGCCCGTTTCCCTGTGTTCCTGCCATTGGTCGAAAGTTAGCCCCAGAACCTCCCGGGCCTTGGCCGGGGCGCTGGCGCAATAGAGTTGAAACAGGCCGTATTCATCCGGAGGATCAACGGGACGCATTCCCTGCGGGCCTTCCTTGGTCTGCGGCACGCCTCCGGCATCACCCCCGTAGCCCTCCAGCAAAGTTTCTGTAACGCCGGCGGTGAATCCGCTGCGTTGCGCCAGGGTCAGGGCGGGGCTGTTGGCCGGGAGCCGGAGGTAAACGCGCTGGGCGGCGCGGCAGCCTGCAGCCGTATTCAACTGTTCCAGCAGTTCCAGCCCTGCATCCTCGGCGGAAAAGTCTTCGTACCAGCCCAGGTCCCAGCGTTCTTCAAAGCTACCGTAATCCCAGTATTGCAGGGACGGCCAACTGCCGTACAGGTAGAGCCGGTCTATTTCCCATGAGTTGCGCCCCTGCCTGCTGCGACCCGACACCATGCCCCGCAGTTTCTTGCCGTCCCAATAGCCCAGGGACACCCGATTCTTCGATTTCACCACGGCATCCTGCCAGATAACCTCGCCGGGCCAGTTGGAGGCCGGACCGACCACCCGTTCCCTGGGACTGGCCAGGTTGGGGCCGCTGGGCGCGCCGTTCCAGGTGCAGCGCAGGGCGTCGGCGATGCGGAAGCTTTGCACGTTTTCCAACTGGTTCATCGGCGTTATCCTGGGTATCAGCCCTACTGACCGGTTACCGGTTCGGTGGCCGGGTCTGTTCCCTGCCCCGGCCCCGGATCTGCGGCAGGGGAGGCTGCCAGATTCAGGAAGTATTGATGCAGGCGATTGTCGTTGGTCAGTTCGGGATGAAAGGAGGTTGCCATCAGGTTGCCCTGCTGCACGGCCACTGCCTTGCCGTTGGGCAACATAGCCAGGGTCTTTACGCTGTCTCCTACGCGGATAACCACCGGGGCGCGGATGAAAATTGCGTGGAAGAGGCCAGGTTCCAGTCCAGCGGGTTCCAGCCCGTCCAGTTCATGGATTTCCAGGTCCTGTTCAAAGCTGTCAATCTGCCGTCCGAACGCGTTGCGTTGAACTCCGATGTCCATGAGTTGCAGGGGGACGGGGTCGGCCTCGGTAATCTCGTGGGCCAGCATGATCATGCCCGCGCAGGTGCCCCAAACAGCCTTGCCGGCCTTGGCCATGGCTGCAACCGGCTCACGAAGGTGGTAGATGCTCATCAAGCGGCTGAGGGTGGTGCTTTCTCCGCCGGGGACAATGAGGCCGTCGATGCCCTCGAGTTGTTCCGGCAGGCGGACCTCCTGGCATTCGACGTTGAGTCGCCGCAAAACGGCGATATGTTCGGCAAAGTCACCCTGTACGGCTAGTACCCCGATTTTCAATGCAATTCTGTCCGGCGTTTAGTTGTAAGAAGCTATTTCACAATCCCCGTAGCAGCTTGGAAGCGCTTTTCCAGGTATTCCCTAAATTGTCCGGGCGCGCAAGGGCTTTGCAACCAGTTTTTCTTCCGCCGGATCAACCATAAGATTAAAGATCTGCAGGGTAGTCGCCCCCAATAGAAACTGGTCCTCGGACCCAAAAATTACAGGACAAGGGAACTCACGGCCTTCGTAAGAAAAGCGAGCTATTCCGTAACCGTATTCCACTTCACTGCCGTCTGCGATGCTGTAGGGCCGGTATTCCAAGGGCGACAGACCGAGGCGCTTCAGCAGGGATTCCGGCATAACGGAGTGGGCCGCCCCGGTATCAACCAGCGCCCCTATGGTGGCCGTTTCGTCGGTGCCCATCCGGCCTACACCTACCTGTACTTCAAAAAGTCCCATGTCTCGTGTGCCCTAGATACTGCGGGGAGCCAGCAATTCCTCTTGCGGGATGGATCGGGCGCTGATACCCACCATCGGCTCACCCAGGTCCTTGGAAACGTCGGCCAGAATCTTGGGGTCTTTGTAGTGGGTAACCGCCTGAACTATGGCGTATCCCCGCTGGGCCGGGTCGCCGGACTTGAAGATGCCGGAGCCCACAAACACGCCGTCCGCGCCCAGCTGCATCATCAGGGCCGCGTCGGCCGGGGTAGCCACACCGCCAGCGGCAAAGTTCACCACCGGCAGGCGACCCTGTTCGCGGGTTTCCTGCAACAGTTCCAGGCTTACGCCCAGGTTGCGGGCTTCCACCACCAGCTCATCCTCGGGCATGTTCTGCAGCTTGCGGATGGCGTCCTGCACCGCCCGCATGTGGCGCACCGCCTCCACCACGTCGCCGGTACCGGCCTCGCCCTTGGTCCGGATCATGGCCGCGCCCTCGGAGATGCGGCGCAGGGCCTCGCCCAGGTCGCGACAGCCGCAGACAAAGGGCACCTGGAAGTCGTGCTTCCACACGTGGTGTACCTCGTCGGCCGGCGTCAGCACTTCGGACTCGTCAATGTAGTCAATCCCGATGGCCTCCAGCACCTGGGCCTCCACGAAGTGACCGATGCGGCACTTGGCCATAACCGGAATGCTCACCGCGTCCATGATTCCCTGGATGATGGCGGGGTCGGTCATGCGGGCCACGCCGCCGTCGGCGCGGATGTCCGCAGGCACCCGCTCCAGGGCCATAACGGCTACGGCGCCCGCCTCAGCGGCTATCATCGCCTGCTCTGCGTTCACCACATCCATTATTACGCCGCCCTTCAGCATTTGGGCGTGTCCCGATTTCACTGTAAAAGTTCCGGTTAAAACGTCAACCATTTTCCATATCCTCCCGTTGGGGACAGTGTTCCTGTTCAGAGCTTTATTCGACAGTATTATACGGCCTGCCGCGTCCTGTTATCAATTATCAATTGCCCGCTGTAACTGTTCAGACTTAGTGTGTTACCAGACTGGAAAATCCGTCGTTCCCGCGCAGGCGGGAACCTCGAACCTGTGCAAATCGTGGGGTGGGTAGGGGCGCATGGCCATGCGCCCCTACGATGTCGAGGGTATGACGGGTGTAGAGGCAGGTAATTCCCTCAATTCTAAACAGTTACTGCCCGCTGTGCCGGTCCAGGATGATTGCAAAGTCATGCCAGGAGTCCCTTCCCCCTTGATGGGAACGGAATCCGCCTGAGGCGGACCTATGTCGGGGGCGAGGGGACTCTGCGATGGCCCCACGCAGGACCGGAAGCCAATGGTTTTCGGTCTATGGTTCCACTATAATCCCCGTTACCGTAACCCTGTGGTTAGACCCCTGGTGAAATAAAGAGAAAGGCGGTGACTGCTATGGCAAAGGATTACAGTATTTGCGTGGGAGCCGTAGGCTTCGGCGGCGGCGTCTGGTACAGCCCCGATACCGGCGAAAGCTGGAACCGCATCCGCGACCCCTTCGTCCTGGGCGCCGATGTCCGGGCCCTGGTAGCCTACCCCGACAATCCCAACCGCATCCTGGCCGGTTCTAACCAGGGCATATTCCGCAGCGAGGACAAGGGCGCCACCTGGGAGAAGCTGTGGTCGCCCATGGAGGGGGTGCCCATCTGGAACATCGCCATTGACCCCGTGGATACCGGCACCATCTACGTGGGCATCAAGCCGGCTGCCCTGTTCCGTTCCCGGGACGACGGCCGGAGCTGGACCAAGTTGCCCGTGGATATGGCCCAGTATTGCCCCATCGGCCCGCCCATGGTTACCGCCCTGATGGTGGACCCCAGGGACCACAACACCGTCTGGGCCGGCGTGGAGGTTGACGGCGTGTACCGCAGCCTGGACGGCGGGGACACCTGGACCCATATTACGACCGGCGTCCACCCCGATATTCACGGAATGGCCATCAGCCCGGGGGATGAGCATAAAGTCCTGTTCAGCACGCCCCGGGAAATCTACTATACGACCGACGTGGGCGAGAGTTGGGAATCGCTGAACACCACCAATGACCTACCCTTGCCCTACAGCCGGGGCATCGCCTTCAAGGCCGACGATCCCAACGTGCTGTTCTCGGCGCTGGGCGAATCGGCCATCAGCAGCCAGGGGGCTCTCCGACGTTCCAACGACGGCGGGCAGACCTGGGAGAATCGACCGCTGCCCGTGGAGCCCAACTCCAATATCTGGGGCTTCGTTACCCACCCGGCCGACCCCGACTTCATTCTGGCCTCCAGCCTCTTTGGCGAGGTCTATACCAGCGAGGACGCCGGAGATTCTTGGAGCAAATTGAAGCGCGAATTCACCGAGGTGGGCGCCATGGTCTGGGTGCCCAACTAGCAGCCTGTCGCCCCTGCATTCATGGCTAACCGGAAAGGTCGTTCGTGGTAGGGGCGCACGGCCGTGCGCCCCTACGGGTCCAACCATCAACGGGCGGCCCTTCGGCAGTCTCAGGGCGAGCGGAAAATCGCCCGTCAGACCTGATGAATTGATTCCTCAGGAACGCTTTTACGGAGCCCACTAGCGGCCAAGGAGGGTTATGCCCCGGAGCCCCAGGAAAATAGCAGTCATCGGCGCCGGTATCCTGGGCGCCGCCATCGCGTGGCGCCTGGCCCCGCGCGGCGTCCAGGTCACGCTGGTTGATAAGGCGCAACCCGGGCACGGCGCGTCCAGCCACAGCTTCGCCTGGATCAATGCCGGCGCCAAGGAACCCGTTGGCTACCATAACCTGAACCGCCGTTCGCTGGAAATGTGGGAGCGCTTTGCCCAGGCTATCGGCGACGATGGCGACCCAGGCAGCGTTGGCCTCCGCTGGGGCGGCAAGGTCTCCTGGGAAGCGGAGCCTGTGGCGGCGGAAAAGCTGGTCGCCCGGGTAAGGCAGCTACAGGCCTGGGGCTATCCCTCCCGGCTGATTGACGCCGCCGAACTGAAGGACCTCGAACCGGCCCTGGACCTGGGGCCGGTGGCCGCCGCCGAATACAGCCCCAACGAAGGTCAGGTTGAACCCCAGATGGTGGTGGACGCCTGCCTCCGCCGCCTGCGGGAGATGGGTTGCGACATTCTACCCGACACGGAAGTCGCCGGATTTGAGCAGAACGGCGATGGTCGTATAGTCAGCCTGTTAACTTCTGCCGGGGATGTGGGCCTGGACGTGAACCTGGACCTGGACGTCGTGGTCATGGTGGCCGGCACGGAAACCACCCGGCTGGCGGCCCTGGCTGGCGTCAACGTGCCCCAGGCGGAGAGCCCCGGCGTGGTGCTTCGCACCAACTCCCTGCCGCCCCTGCTTCATAACGTGCCGGTGGTGTATGCCCCTGCCCTGGGCGACGGCCGCCGGGAGATTCACATTCGCCAGTGCGCCGACGGCAGCATGATGATTGGCGAAGGGGACCAGGAGAGCCTGGCCGAGGACGATTCCCAGGCCCACGCCGACGATCTTCTGGCCCGGGCCTGCCGGTATCTGCCCGGTATTGGCGGGGCGACAGCCATGCCCGTTCCTGTCGGCTGGCGGCCCATGCCCCTGGACGGTTACCCGGTCATGGGGTTCGCGGAGGAGGCTCCCAACCTCTACGTGGCCCTCACCCACAGCGGCGTCACCCTGGCCCCGGCCCTGAGCCAGTTGGCTGCCCAGGAAATCTGTGACGGCTCGCCGGCGGACGCAGTGCTGGGTCCCTACCGTCCGCAACGCTTCGCCGGGCTCACCGCCGAGGATGTGGCGGCGGCCAGCCACCCGCGCTTCGCCAAGCTGGGATGAGGAAAGGATATGGAAAACAGCGTAGGGGCGCACGGCCGTGCGCCCCTACCATGGCACTAACTCCGTAGGGGCAGACACCCAGGTCTGCCCTGGCCTTACATCCCGGCTACCGGAACCGTGGCATAACTTCCTCGGCAAACAGCTCCATTGACCGCATAACCCTGGCGTGCTCCATGCTGCCGAAGGACATGCTGGCGCCGAAGTAGCCGATGCCGTGCTCGTCCCTCAGCCTGGCGATTCGCTCCACGCATTGGTCCGGCGTGCCGAAGTAGCAGGTAGTCTCCAGTTCCGACTCGTAGCTGGCCGGTTCGACGGTGCGAACCTGGCGCCAGTGGTCCAGGTCCACGTTGATTTCGTCGCCGTGGGTAAGGGTGCGCCGGTAGCCGCCCAGGTCCCGCACCCACGTCAGGGACTCGCGGGGGTATTCCCGGGCTGCTGCCTCGTCCTCATCCAGGTACACAAACCGGAAGTAGGGCATCTCGGCCACGGCCAGCGTCTTGCCGGCGGCGGCGCACCGTTCGGCGTAAAGGGAGAAGAGGCCCAGGTTGTCCACTTCGGGGGTGGAGAAGCTGGTCAGGATGGGCAGGTCCCGCTCCACCGCCACGTCAACGCTGGCCGGGGTACGGGATACGGCCAGGTACACCGGCGGATACGGGTCCTGCACCGGCTTGGGGGCAATGGTCAAGTCCTTCACCTGGTAGAACTCGCCATCGAAGCTGAAATCATCCTGCGTCCACAGCCCCAGGATAATGTCCAGGGCCTCCTGGGTGCGCACGTCCCTGGTATCGAAGTCAATATTGAAGTTGCCGTACTCGTAGTCCGCCGAGCCCCGGCCCACGCCGAAATCCAGCCGGCCCTGGCTCAGCACGTCCAGCATGGCGGCCTCTTCGGCCAGGAAAATAGGGTTGTGGAAGGGCAGGACGCTGACACCGGCACCCAGCCGTATCTTGCTGGTGCGGGCGGCAATGTGGCTCAGCAGCGGCATCAGCGAAGGGCATATCCCGTACCGGCTGGAGTGGTGCTCGGCAATCCAGATGGAATCGAAGCCCAGCTCCTCGGCGTACTCCACTTGCTCCATCATCTCGCCGAAAATACGGCTCTGGGCGTTGGTCTCGGGCTCAGTCCAGGAGCCCAGTAAAAACAGGGCAAACTTCATGCTCATGATCGAATAGTGCCTCCTCTTTGTAGCCGGCGCCAAGGCCGTTGACCAAGGAATATTGCTGGCTGGCTGGCCGCGTCCTTCCAGGTTCGTAGCTGCCTGCCCTTCTACACCGACGTCTGCGCAACCACCCGCGGGGCCACTTTGCGGGAGAGCCAGCGGCCATCCGTGGGGCTGCCCAGCAATTCCCCGTCCCTGACTATAACCTTGCCCCGCAGCAGGGTCATAACCGGGTATCCCTCGCACTCGAAGCCGTCCCAGATGGAGTAATCGGAATCGGCGTGAAGTTCGTCCACGGTAATGGTCTTCTTGAGATTCGGGTCGAAGATTACGATGTCGGCGTCGCTGCCCACGGCGATGGCCCCCTTCTGGGGGTACATGCCGAGAATCCTGGCGGCGTTGGTGGAGGTAATAGCGGCGAACCGCTGCAGGTCTATGCGCCCCGTGGCCGCCAGCTTGGTGTAGGTGACCGGCATGCGGGTCTCGATGCCGTTATGCCCGCCGCAAAGGGTGCGGATGGTGTCCCCGGCCAGCTTGATGTTCTTGTAGGTGGTCCATTCGTCGGTGGCGGTGGTGCAGATGGGGCCGTCCACCAGCCCCTGCTGCAGCGCGTCCCGGTCGTCGGAAAACTTGATGGCCGGGTAGGTGTGGATGGCCAGCCCTTCCGGCTTCAGGTAGTCGTCGCAGGTAAATTCGAGGTAGTTGTGCAGGGCCTCGCCATATACCGGCAGCTGCGCCGCCCGGGCTTCGGCGATGGCCGTCACGCCCTCCTTGGCCGTGGTGTGGACGAAGTAGACGCCCGTTTCCGTTTTTTGGGCCAGCCGCACCACCTTGCGGAAGGAAATGTCCTCGGAAATATTGTTGTGGGCCAGGTGCAGGTTGGAGCCGTGGTCGCGCCCCTCCCGCTCCAGCTTCTCCTCCATGTAGGTGACGATATCGTCCTCTTCGGCGTGAACGGCCATGATGCCGCCCTGCCGGCCCACCTCCTGGAATATTTCCCACAGGTGCCCCATGGGTACCCGGGCGTGGAAGGTGGTGAAAATCTTGAAGCTGGCGACGCCCGACTGGATGGCCTCGCCTATCTCGCCAATGGTGCTGGGCGGTACGGCCCCGGCGAGAATGTAGTGGAAGGTGTAGTCAATATAGGAGTGCCCGGAGAAGGTGTTGCGGCGCGTTTCTATCTGCCTCATTATCGGGTCCGCCGGCGGTACTGCGCCCGGCGTCAGGGGCAGCGCTCCGGCAAAGTCCACGTAGGTGGTCACCCCACCGAAGGCGGCGGCGCGGCTGGCGGCCTCCGGTGGCTGGGTAAATACCCCGTCATCGCCGCCGGCCCAGTAATCGGGCACCGGTACGTTGATGTGGGCATGGGGCTCGATTCCGCCCGGCAGGACGATCATGCCGGTGGCGTCAATAGTTTCGCCCGCCCCCGTCTGTTCCAGTACTCCCGGGGCGGCTATTGCCACTATGTGCTCGTCCAGCACTCCCACGTCCATCAGGCCCACGCTGTCGGGAGTTACGACGGTTCCACCCTGGATAATCAAGTCCAACATGATAGCCTCCCGCATTGACGACTTCTGCTAACCGCGCTGTGGAGGTTTCCGAGGGAAAGCCTGGTTTTGTGGATTATAACTTAAAGGACAGGGCCGGCTACCCGGGCGCAACCTTTCAGCCTGTAACTATGCAGAGTTGAGGGATATGCCCTCCTTCGCCGCAGGGCGCATGGCCATGCGCCCCTACGGGGGTGACGGGTCGGGGCAGGGGAATGGCGTCTCAAGTCAATGCCTTCATGAGGGCCCACGCCTGTCAACCTGAGGGCCCATGCCTGTCATCCTGAGTGAAGCGAAGGATCTAAGGAACCTCTGAACAAATCCCTTCCCCCTTGACAGGGGAAGGTAAGGATGGGGGTGATACCTTGCCAAAGACCATTTCCCCCTCACCCTAACCCTCTCCCGCCAGGGGCGAGGGGACTTTGTAATCGTCCTATGGCGGAAGGGACAAAACGCCCTGTTACAATATGCGTGGCTCACTCCATTGCTCTGAAGGGGCCCGCAGCCCCTGCCACAGTTCAACAAACCGCGGTTGTTGAATGTCGCCAATAAGAAAATATCTCGATAGTCCCCTCTCCCTCTGGGAGAGGGTTAGGGTGAGGGCGAACATGTAAGGTGGATAGCCTGTTAGGACAGCTAACACCGGTTTTGAAATGGTTACTAATCTGGCATCCCGTTGACCCCAAACCGGCAAAGAGGAGACTTATCATGACTAACCAACCCGGCCCGGCAAAGGACGACTTGGCAACGCGTTCCAACTCGACCATCGAGAATTCCAGGCGGGAGTTGTTCGATCTTTCCCTGGACGTTCATGCCCACCCGGAGTTGAACTACGAGGAATATTACTCCTCCAACGCCCTGGCCGGGTTCCTGGAAAGCCGGGGCCTGCCGGTGGAGCGGGGCATTGGCGGGGTGGAGACGGCCTTCCGCGCCACCATTCCCGGGGGTGGCGGTGAAGGCCCCACCGTGGCCGTACTGGCGGAATACGACGCGCTCCCCGAAATCGGCCACGGCTGCGGGCACAACCTCATCGCCATGGCAGCCATGGGTGCGGCCTTGGGATTGCAGGCCAACGCCCAGAGCCTACCCGGCCAGGTGGTGGTCATCGGGACGCCGGCGGAAGAGGGCGGCGGCGGCAAGATAAAGCTGCTGGAGGCCGGCGTTTTTGACGGGGTGGACGCCACCCTGTCGTCCCATCCCTTCTCCAACCGGACCCTGATACCCGCCACCGCGGCGCGAGGCGAAAGCTGGAGCCTGGCCATGGTCGGGTACCGGTATATGTACCACGGAAGGGCCGCCCACGCCGCCGCCGCTCCCGAGGCCGGCGTCAACGCCCTTAACGCCGTCATTCATCTTTTCACCGGCATTGACGCCCTGCGCCAGCACCTGCGGGACGACGTTCGCATTCACGGCGTAATCACCGATGGCGGCATGGCCCCCAACGTGGTGCCCGAATTCGCCGCCGCCAACTTCATGCTGCGGTCCAGGGATGGCCGCTACCTCAGCGACGAGGTGGTGGGCAAGGTGTTGCAGGTGGCCGAAGGGGCCGCGGCCATGACCGGCGCCCGCCTGGAGGTGGAGGAGTTCTATCCCTGCTACGAAAACGTCCAACCCAACGTGACCCTGGCCCAGGCCGTGGGAGCCAACGCCCAGGCCCTGGGCTTCAAGCTGGACGAGCCGGTGGCCGGCCGCCCGGGCAGCGGCGCCTCCACCGACTTCGGCAACGTCAGCCAGGTAATGCCCGCCTTCGAGCTACGGTACGCCGTCAGCGAGACCCCGGTGCCGTCGCACACCAGGGACATGTGCGCCACCGCCACCACCGACCTGGCCCTGTCCAACGCCCTCGTCGTTGCCAAGGCCCTGAGCCTGACCGCCACCGACCTGCTTCGCGATGCCTCGCTGGTAGAGGCCGCGAAAACGGAGTTTGCCGAACGCTCCAATTAACGGTGGTCGGCATTGCAGAACCTGCTGGCAGGTTCCTTGGCATCAACCGGCAGGGGGTAGCATTCCAATTCCGGTGGTATCAATGCCCGTAGGGGCGGTTCGCGAACCGCCCCTACGCTTGGCCCCGATTGCGGTCCCATCTGCAAACCACCTCAAAAGGGAACGCAGCCCGTAGAAAGTTGTGCCTTGACCTGGAAGATTGGCGAAGTCCCATGCCCGGTGGAATATGGGCGACACATTACATGCCGCATACTCATCCAGGGAGAGTCTTAACATGTCCCCTCTCCCCTGGCGGGAGCGGAACGTCCGCCTGTGGCGGTAGGGTTAGGGTGAGGGGGATTGGCCAGTTTCAAGCTATCGCCCCCATCCTAACCTTCCCCCATCAAGGGGGAAGGAGCTTGTGTAGAGGTTCCCCTACGAAGCCATGATGTTTAGCGCCCTTCACCTTCCCCTCATGGCCTTCCTGGCGGTCCTGTTCGCCCTCCGCGTATTGGCCCAGCTGGTCCAGGCCGTTTACGAAGTGCCCTTCCTGCCGCCCTTTGCAGCGTGGCAGGGTAGCGGCCTGCCCTATCCCGTCCTCCTGGGGTCGCAGGTGGTCATCCTGGTCTTGGTGGGCCTTGCTCTCGGGCAGGTAAAGCGGGGAACCATTTCTCCCCGACCGTGGCAGTACCTGGGTTGCTTCGCGCTGGGGGGCGTTTACTTCACGGTGATGGCCTTTCGCCTGGTAGCCGGCCTCACATTTCTGGCCGAAAACGAATGGTTTGCCAGCGGCATTCCCGCGCTGTTTCACATTATACTGGCGTCCCTTATACTTACTTTTGGACATTATCTATTGACCCAGGGCAATGGGAAGGGACGGAAGTCGGGCTGAAGGCAGCGCCGCTTTCGCCGGTCCATCCGGCTGCCGACAGCGATAGAGCTTTCACGGGGAATGCGGGAAGCTGAGGAGGGGAACGTGAATTCAGCCAGGCTGGCGGAGGTAGGCTCTTACCCCGTTATCATCGCGCTGGGGTTTGCCCTCTACATGGTTCTGGTACGCGCGGACGTGGACGTAAGGCTGGCGTCTTACGGCGCGGCCTTTGCCGGCGTGATATTCATCGTCCTGCACGAAATTCTGTTGCCCTACCGCAGCGACTGGCGTCCCCCCGCCGAGGATGTCCGCTCCGACACCCTCTTCCTGGTCTTCGTGCAGGTTGCCCTGCCCTACCTGCTGGCCATCACCGTGGTCATTGGCCTGGCCAGCGCCCTGCAGAACGCCGGACTGACCGTTGATATCTTCTGGCCGCACAGCCTTCCGGTGGTTGTGCAGGTTGCCATCATGCTGCTGGCGGCCGATTTCATGCGTTACTGGCTGCACCGAGCCTTTCACCGGTATCCAACCATGTGGCGGCTCCACGCCGTGCATCACTCGCCGCCCCAGCTTTATACCATCAACGTGGGCCGCTTCCACCCCGTCGAAAAGTCCATCCAGTACGCCTTCGACACCCTGCCCTTCGCCCTGGTGGCCGTGTCCCCGGAGGTGCTGGCCGCCTACTTCGTCTTCTACGCGCTTAACGGTTTCTTTCAGCACTCCAACTGCCGGGTGTACCTGGGCCCATTGAACTACATCGTGGCCGGGCCCGAGCTGCACCGCTGGCACCACTCCCGCCGGGCCCGGGAAATGAACAGCAACTTCGGCAACAACCTCATCGTGTGGGACACCCTGTTCAAGACCAGGTTCTTCCCCGCCGACCGGGATGTGGAGGAGATTGGCATTCGCAACCGCCGCTACCCCAGGGGCTTCTTCGTCCAGATGAAGAGTCCCTTCGTTCGGGAGTTGCTGCCTTGACCTCTCCGGGCGGCCAAGCCGCAGTCAACGGGGTGAGCAGCTTGCCGCACGGCGCCAGCTACGCCCTCTTGCGGGCCGGCCTCAACCTGACTCAGTTGCGGCGTTACCGTCGCCTGATGGAGGGGGCCCAACGCCCCCGGGATGTCCAGCTGGCCCTGCTGCGCCGGATTATGGCGGACAATGCGGATACCGAATTCGGCAGAAGGCATTCCTTCTCCGGCGTTGCCGACGCCGACGACTACCGGCGGGCCGTCCCGGTGCAGTCCTACGAAGACCTGCGCCCCTTGATCGAGCGGCAGGAGCTTACCGGCGAGCCGTGCCTTACCAGGGAGCGGCCCGTTTACTACCACCGCACCAGCGGTACCGTGGGCGCCGCCAAGAACATACCCGTCACCCCCTCGGGCCTGGGTCGGATGAAGGGCGACCAGAAACTGTCGGCCTACGTCTGGTCGCGGGATTCCCACGTTCTGCGGGGCAAGGGATTTGCCATCAGCGGCCAGGCCGTGGAGGGCCACATGGAGGGCGGGACTCCCTACGGTTCCGCTTCGGGCCTGCTCTACCTGGGGCAGTCCAGGTTCGTGCGGTCAAGGTACGTGCTCTCCCCCCAGGTTGCGGACATTGAAGACTACGATCTGCGCTACCTGGTGACGGTCATCTTCGGTCTGGCGGAGCCCCACGTTACCGGCATCGCCACCGCCAATCCCTCAACCTTCCTCCGGCTGCTGTCGGTGGCGGACCGTCACTCCGACACTATTCTGGACGCCATTGCCACGGGCCGGCTGCCATCGGCGGAGTCGTTGCCCGGCCCGGTCCGGCAGGCATTGAAACCCGACCCGCAGCGCGCCAGGTACCTGTCCAGCTGCCTGGAAGGGGCCGGTCGCTATACCTTCACCGACATCTGGCCCCATCTTCAGGGCATTGTCACCTGGACGGGCGGCAGTTGCGGCACTGCCCTCAACAGCTTGTCCGGGCTGATTCCGGAGGGCATACCCATCATTGAGCTGGGCTACCTGGCCAGCGAGTTTCGGGGGACACTCAACATAGATGCCAGGCATAACCTTTGCCTTCCCACCCTGTTCCAGACCTATTTTGAGTTTGTTGAGCGGGAGGCATGGGAGTCGGGAAGCTCCGGGTTCCTGGGTCTGCACGAGCTGGAACAGGACGCTGAATACTACGTCTTCGTCACCACGCCCGACGGCCTGTATCGCTACGACATGAACGACATTGTGCGGGTCAGCGGCAGGGTTCACGAAACTCCCACCCTGGACTTCGTGCAGAAGGGCAAGGGCACCACCAGCATTACCGGCGAAAAGCTCACCGAGTCCCAGGCCCTGGACGCGGTGCCGTCCATCCTTGCCAACCGGAATGTTCAGCACCAGTTTTTCATCGTCATTGCCGACGAGCAAACGGCGGGATATACCCTGTTCGTTGAATCCGGCAATCACGGAGGGCAACACCTGGGGGACAGCAACGCCATTGCGGCAGAGGTTGACCTCAAGCTCTGCGAGCTCAATGTGGAGTACGAGGCCAAGCGAAAGAGCGGCCGGCTGACTCCCCTGGAAGTCCGCTGGCTCCGGACCGGCGCCGGCGACCAGTACCGGGCGGTTTGCGTCAATTCCGGCCAGCGGGACACCCAGTTCAAGTACCTGCACCTTCAATATGCCCGCGAGTGCAAGCTTGATTTCGCCTCCCTGGCCCAGGCCGACTGAGCAGGGCGGAGCCAGCGACTTTGCGCATCCGGCGGTTGGAAATATCCAGTTTCCCCGTACCCTTCCGGGTGGTCTTCAAACACGCCTCCGCCAGCCGGGCCCAGGCGGAAAACATCATCGTCGCCGTCTGTTCCGATGATGGCGAGATCGGATACGGCGAGGGCTGCCCCCGTCACTACGTCACCGGGGAGACGGTGGAGAGCGCTGCCTCCTTCCTTCGCCTGTACTCCGACTCCCTTGTTGGCAGCGTCACCGACGTTAGGAGTTTGCGGGCATGGACCGATTCCCACCGGGAGATAATTGACCGTAATCCGGCGGCCTTCTGCGCCGTCGAAATTGCGCTTCTTGACCTGCTGGGCAAAGCCAGCGGGGTTTCCGTCGAGGAATTGCTGGGCCTCCCCCCTCTTGCCGGCAGGTTCCCCTATACCGCCGTGTTGGGCGACTCCCCCTATCCCGTTTATTGGTGGCAGTTCCGCCGCTACCGGAAACGGGGGTTCTGCGACTTCAAGGTCAAAGTATCCGACGACCTGGAGCGCGACCGCCGCAAGCTCCGCCTGTTCAGCAACCGGAAGGACGCCAGGCTGCGGGTGCGCCTGGACGCCAACAACCTGTGGGTCTCGGCCGAAGAATGCGTCCGCCACGTCGCGTCGCTTCCATACCCCGTGTACGCCATAGAGGAACCGTTGCAGGAAGGCGACCTGGAGGGGTTCCGGCGGGTGGGAGAGGAATGCGGGGCAAGAATCATCCTGGACGAGAGCCTGCTCCGGGTCGAGCAACTGGATACGCTGGAAGACCCGGAACTCTGGATACTGAACTTGCGAGTCTCGAAGATGGGCGGCATCATTCGTACCCTGGACGTGGCCCACCGCGCCGCCGACCGGGGACTGGGCGTTATAGTGGGAGCGCAGGTTGGCGAGACCAGCATCCTCACCCGCGCCGACCTGACCGTGATGCACGCCGCCGGCGCCAATCTCGTGGCCTCCGAGGGCGCCTTCGGCACTCACCTGCTGAAGCGCGATTTGACCACGGAAAGCCTGATGTTTGGAGACGGCGGGGCCATAGACATTGGTCGAACCGGCATTGGCGGCAACCCCGGTCTTGGGCTTAAAATACGGAACGACGAACTGGTATCCCTCAAATGAAAGTCAAAACAAGTCCCCTCTCCCAGAGGGAGAGGGGACTTGTCAGATTTTCCTCAAAAAATCTCTTACACGGAAAAATCCTGAAATAAGGAGCATCAGTTATGGCAGACAAAATTCGCCTCGGTTTCGTGGGGGCCAACGTAAACTCCACCTGGGCCGGGCAGTCCCACTTTCCGGCCCTGCTGGCCAGCCCCGATGTGGAATTCACCGCCGTTTGCACCACCCGCCCCGAAAGCGCCGAGGAGGCCCGCCAGGCCTTTGGCGCGAAGCTGGCCTTTCACGATTTCCGCGAAATGGCCGCCTCTCCCGACATTGACGCGGTGGCCGTGGTGGTGCGCGTTCCCGCCCACTACGAACCTACCAAGGCCGCCATCGAAGCCGGCAAGCACGTCTATACCGAGTGGCCCCTGGGCCGCAATACTGCCGAAGCCGTGGAACTGGCGGACCTGGCGCGGGAAAAGGGAGTCCATACCGCCGTCGGGCTTCAGTCCAGGGTCAGCCCCGCCCTGATGTATATCAAGGAACTCATCGAGAGCGACTACGTGGGCGAAGTCCTGTCCTGCAGCCTCACCACCATGCGCGACGGTACCCTGGCCCGTCCTTCCAGCCGCACCTGGCAGCGGGACGCCAGCTTGGGCGCCAACACCCTTACCATTGCCAACGGCCACGTCATTGACGCCCTGCGCTTTGTGGCCGGGGATTTTGCACGGGTGGCCTGCATGGTCAGCACCCAGGCCCCCCAATGGTACGAGACCGACACTGAGGAGTACGTGGAGGTTACCTCTCCCGACAACGTGCGGGTCAGCGGTCAACTGGAAAGCGGCGCGGCTGCCTCGGTACACGTGGGAGCGGCGCCCTGGGCCGGCAGCGGCTACCGCATGGAAATTTACGGACGGGAAGGCACCCTGGTAGCCACCGGCAGCGTTTCATCCCAGCGGGGCGAAATGCTGCGGGTCCAGGGAGCCCAGCGAAGCCACAACCTGCGGGACCTGGAAATACCCGACCGCTTCGTCCACGTTCCCGCCGACTTCCCCCGGGGAGATCCCTTCAACGTCGGGCAGATGTATTCCTTGTTTGCCGATGCTATCCGTACCGGCGAGAACCGCCTGCCCACCTTCGACACGGCGGTGGACCTGCACCGTTTCATAGATACCATCCAGGAAGCCTCGGACACGGGCCGCCTGTTGCCGGTAGGATAGCCGACAAACCAACTCCGCAGGGCAACCCCGTAGGGGCGCTTCGCGAAGCGCCCTGCCCTGCCACCAAACCACCAGGAAGACATTGGCCGCCCCGGCCGGATACCTCCAGCAAAGGCCGGGCGTCTTGGTGGGACCGGGGACCAGCCAAACCAGCAAGGGGGCGCACAGCCGTGCGCCCCCTTGCTCTTCTGTGATAGTCGGATGCGCTGGAACCTCAGGCCGTCGCCTTCGCCGGTTCGTGGGTCTTCAGAAAGCGCCGCGCATGGGCAACGGTCTCGTCTATGTGTTCCTGCGTGTCCTTCCAGGGAAACATCGTTACCTCGGAATTGGGGGCCAGGCTGGCTACCTCCATGGCCACCTCGTAGGGGTGGGCCGGCACATTGTCCGGAGCAATCAGAATGGGCGTCTGCAGGTTTCGCACGAAATCCCGGTCCACGGTGAAAACGAAGTCAGCCCGGTTGGTGTACATGCTGGTCAGGAAGTCGTGCACCATCTCCATGGTCACGTCCGGCCGCTTCTCGCAAAGGGGCGGCCCCCAGCCGGTAATGTTGTTCTGGTAGAACAGGTTCGGCATCTCCGGCCTGAAACCGCTGGGCTGCATCATCGCCGCCGCCACTACGCGCTCCGGCGCCCGCCGCAGCAGGTTGTGGATCATGGGCCCGGCAATACAAAAGCCTATTACCAGAAACCTGTCAATTCCCAGGTGGTCCATCAGCCCCAGCTGGTCGTCCGAGTGCATGTCCCACGGCTCTGCGATCTCCAGGGGGCCGCTAGACTGGCCTCCGTTGGCGTTCCGCAGGTCGGCGGCAATGCACCGGAAATCGTCCCTGTAAGTTTCCAGGGGGTTGAACGGGTGGGAAGTCCTGAGGCCCTCAATGGTGGAATTCAGGCCACCGCCCGGGATAATCAGCAGGGGAAATCCCGAACCAACCTCTTCGTAATAGATGCGTGCTTCGCCTCTCTCGTAAAACGGCATGTCAAATCTCCTCTCGCAAAAATGGAAGCCGGACTATTGCCCGTGTTGGTGTCGAATCTAACCCAGGATGTCCCGCCGGTCAAGGAAGTCTGAGAGAAATGTTGACAAGGAAAAACGCCACTTTTACACTGCCGGGAGAGAGCTGGCACAGCAAAATCCAGGCATGAAATAGGAGCCTGGGGAGGTCTAAAGATATGCCATTAACGCTTGGTGAAAACATCACTGCGTACGAACGGGTGCAGCATATCTTGGAAGCCGACAAACGTGGTAAATGGGTAGTCTTCTTCGACGGCAAACTACGGGGAGAGTTTTCCGAATTTCACGAAGCGGTTGAGTTTGCCGTTGCCAAATGGGGAAGGGGTCCCTACCTGGTCAGGCAGGTAGGCCGTCCACCTTTTACTGTCCCGGCGTCAGTTCAATATCGGAGAACCTATGCCGACGGTTGACATTGGTAATTCTGATCCTGAGATGTTGACTGTTTTAGGTCCAACAATCGACATACAGATCGGGTTTGACCCGACCTACAGGTCTTCTCAAGAATCAACTCCCAAGATTCCTAATGACCTTTATCCAGCCCTGGTTGACACGGGCGCCATGGAGTCCTGCATAGATTCTTCCCTGGCATCAGAATTGAATCTGCTTGTGGTTGACCGACAAACCATCGCCGGTGTCGGCGGGTCCCAGAATGTGAATGTTTACGCCGCCCAGCTATACATACCTTCGCTGAACTACGTAATTTACGGAAATTTCTGCGGCGTTCACCTGGCGGAAGGACTTCAACCTCATTTGGCTTTAATCGGGCGTACTTTTCTGAGAAACCACACATTGTTTTATGATGGCAGGACGGGAGTTGTGCAGTTGGGAGACGGTTAAAGTGAGGGCGAACAAGTAGGTTAGAGATCCCCATGGGATAGCCAGCACCGTTTTTGAGATAGTTTCCAAGAACAGTGCAATAGTTTTTGCATACTTGCCCCGGACTCTTTGCAGTCCGGGGTGGTCGTTTTATTGCCATCCCGAGGAGTGATTCGTAAACCGCCCTAACTCGCTCATGCTGAGTCTGCCTGAAGCGTTCTACAACTCGGCACAGTTCAACAGGCTCGCCTTTGACTTGGCGACGGGTGTCCATGCCGCCACCTCACGCCATTTGACCCATTTCAAACCCTCAGTCTATATTGTCCCCAATATCACCGATGGAGGTTCCCATGACCAGCCCCGCCGACCTCAGGATGACCATCGGAGACTTGCTGGACCGGCAGGCCGACCGATTCGGTAGCCGCGACGCCCTGGTCCACGTTGATTGGGGCCTGCGCTATACCTGGCATGAATTTCGCGAGGAGTGCGACCGCATTGCCCGCGGGCTCATGGCCCTGGGCATCAACAAGGGCGACCACGTAGCCCTCTGGGCCACCAACTACCCCGAATGGGTGATCGCCCAGTTCGCCACCGCCCGCATCGGCGCCGTCCTAGTAACCGTCAACCCCGCCTACCGTACCCACGAACTGGAATACCTGCTTCGCCAGTCTGACGCCGCCGCCCTGATGCTCATCGGCAACTTCCGGACCTCCGACTACGTTGGAATGTTGCAGGAGGTCGTGCCCGAGTTGGCTGGCTCCACTCCGGGCCAACTGCACTGCGAAAAGCTGCCAAGCCTGCGAAACGCCATTTACATCCAGCCCCACGACGGAACGCCCACCGATGCTCCCCCGGGGCTTATCGCCTGGTCTAACCTGCGGGACCTGGCGGAAGAAATCACCCTGGATGCGTTGGAGAGGCGCCGGGCCGACTGCCATCCCGACGACGTTATCTGCATCATGTACACCTCCGGCACCACCGGCAATCCCAAGGGGGTCATGCTGACCCACCACAACCTGGTGGCCAATGCCACCTACACCGGGCAGGGCCTGGGATTTACCGAGGAGGACCGCCTCTGCATCCCCGTGCCCTTCTACCACTGCTTTGGCTCCGTGCTGGGCACCCTGGCCTGCGCCACCGCCGCAGCCGCCATGATCATTCCCTCCGAGTACTTCGAGCCGGAGAAAGCCCTGGTGGCGGTGGAGAAGGAGCGGTGTACCGCCATCCACGGCGTGCCCACCATGTTCATCGCCGAGCTGGAGCATTCGGAGTTTGACCGTTTCGACCTGGGTTCCCTGCGCACCGGCATGATGGCCGGCTCCCCGTGCCCCATCGAGATAATGCGGCAGGTCATAGACCGCATGGGTTGCCGTGAGATGACCGTCGGCTACGGCCTGACCGAAGCCGCCCCCGTCATTACCCTGACCAGGTCCGACGACGACATTGAGCGGCGCGTGTCCACCGTGGGCACGCCCTTCCCCTACGTGGAAGTGAAGATTGTTGACCCTGATACAGGGGAAGAGGCGCCGGTGGGAAACCAGGGCGAGTTGTGCTCCCGCAGCTTCATGAATATGAAAGGCTACTACAAGATGCCCGAAGCCACCGAGGCGGCCATTGACCCCGACGGCTGGCTCCATACGGGCGACCTGGCCACCGTGGACGCCGATGGCTACTACAAGATTACCGGTCGCTCCAAGGACATGATTATCCGGGGCGGGGAGAACGTCTATCCCCGGGAAATCGAGGAGTTCCTGTACACCAACCCCAAGGTGGCCGACGTACAGGTCATCGGCGTGCCGGACCAGCGGTTCGGGGAAGAGATCATGGCCTGGGTGCTGCTCCGGGCGGGGCAGGAAGCCACGGAGGAGGAAATACGGGACTTCTGCCGGGGCCGCATCGCCCACTACAAGGTGCCGCGCTACGTCAAGTTCGTCTCCGAGTTTCCCATGACCGTAACCGGCAAAATCCAGAAATACATCATGCGGGAAACTTCAATCCAGGAACTGCAACTGGAAAGCGCCGCCAGCATAGAAACGGCGTGAGGCTTCGGCCACAACCTCCCTTCCCCCTTGATGGGGGAAGGTTAGGCGGGCACGTCCGCCTTTGGCGGGATGGGGGTGACTCACCTTTTGGGTGTAGGGGCGCACGGCCTGTCTAATATAAACATCTGAA
>VXOH01000133.1 GCA_009840135.1 Chloroflexota bacterium
CCACCCTTGACTCATAACACGGTATCTAACCTTCCCCCATCAAGGGGGAAGGGACCTGAACACAGGCCCATTCTGACCTTACCGCCACAGGCGGACGTTCCGCCCCCATCAAGGGGGAAGGGACTCTTGGCATGACTTTGCAATCCTCCTGGCAGCCTGCCCATTCATAATGACAGCCTGCGACCGCCGATGTAGAATGGCAGCAAGTCCTCGCATAAGCGAACCAGGTAAATAGTTCAGAGGAGGCTAGTGCATGGCAGATATTCCTGTAGTATTCACCTTGACGGTATGACCGGCCTCCGACCGGTTGCGCGACGCGTGGCGTCGCCAGGGTATCCAGTACGAAGAGCGCAGGGTTGACCAAAGCCAGGACACGCTGGATGAGGCGCTGCTGTATGGCGATTCCGTGCCCATTATCCTGTACCCCGACGGCAGGGTGGAGATCGGGTTTGAAGGGCATCACGGTTGAGAAATCGGATGACGGCCGGTCGGCCGATTGAAGGTCATCCGAGCAGCAGGCAAAAAGAAACATTGGCGGGAATTTTGGAGGTTCGATATGGCTAGCAATACGAGCGTAGTGACTCCACAGCGATTCAGCGAAGGGTTTTCCTATCCTGACTACATGGCGCAGATAAACGTCAACAAGGAAAGGATGGACGGCTACTACCATAATTTCCAGGTAAGCGCCGAAGATGAGGCATCCCTGAAGGCGCTGGCCGCCGATCCCAACGGGCCAACCAAGATGCTGGTACTGGGCGAGGACTGGTGTGGCGACGTGGTGCGAGGCCTGCCCGTGCTTGCCAAAATGGCTGAAGCGGCAGGCTGGGAGATGCGGGTTTTCCCGCGAGACCAGCACCATGACATAATGAACGAATTCCTGAAGGAAGGGCAGTGGATGTCCATACCCACCGCTGTCTTCTATACCTCGGACCACCGGTACATCCTGCACTGGATTGAGCGTCCGGAGGTGGCGGACCAGGAGCAGAGGGAGATAGAAGAGGCAATCCGGGTAGAGAATCCGGATATCAGCGACCAGGAATTCGGGCGAGAACGTCGGACCCGAACCGGCGCCCGTGCCGAAGCCTGGCAGCAGGCCACCGTGGAAGAAATCATCAGCAAGCTGCAGGCTGGCATTTCCTCATAGTCTACGGTCCAGTGGTTACCGCAAGGAACTTTTGCCGAAATGGTGCCTTAATGGACTTTTCCGGCGGGGTCGAAGGGAGCCGAGACTTGTAGCGGGGCAAAGAGGGGCGCATCGCGATGCGCCCCTACCCGTTTATCTTTCCGAAGATTCAAAAAATAAGGGCCGCCGACAACATGCCGGCGGCCCTTTTGCTTTGTGACGGAGGTTTTAAAGGATCAGCCCACGGCGAGGCCGCGAACCTCCTTGGCCTTGTCGGGAAGCGGGTGGCTGGTCCAGGTTGCGCCATCGTCCAGCGAGCCGAATACCTGGCCGTCCCGCGCGGCGCAGAAAACGTGGGAAGGCTCCCTGGCGTCAACCCTCACCGCCATCATGGTGCTGTTGGCCGATATTCCGGCGCCCACCGGCTCAAAGGTCTTGAAGAGGTCGCGGCTGCGGTACAGGGCTCCCTGGCTGCTGCGGGCGGCGGCCCCGATGGACACGTAGAGCATGTTAGGGTCATGAGGGGCGGCGTACAGGTCCCGGGTGTAGGTAATTTCGGAGAACTGCCCGAAGTCTATGGGGATCCACTCGCTGCCCCGGTCAGGACCGATAAAGGGGCCTACGCGGGTGGTTATGAACACAGTACGGGGCGATGCGGCGGTACACTGGACGCCGTGAAGGTCCAGGGTGTTCTCGCTGGGCGCGAGGCTCCCGGTTATGCTGTCCCAGGTGTCGCCGCCATCAGTTGACCGCATTACCCCGGCAACCTCCAGGGCCGCATACATGTCGTCCGGGGAATTAGGGTCGGCGGTCAGGCCGATAACCCTGGTAGGGAACGCCATTGTTACCTCGTCCGGGCCCATGGGGAGCTGAAGCTTTGACCAGGAGTCGCCACCGTTGGCGCTGCGATAGAGCTCGCCCGGGGCGGTTCCCGCATACATTACCTGGGGGTCCCTAGGGCGAAAGAGGAAGGTCCACACCGGCGGGGCCAGGGCGGGATAGTCCAGCCTTTCCCAATGGTCGCCCCGGTCCGTGCTGCGGTAAGGGCCATCCTGGGTGCCGGCATAGATGATGGACGGGTCACTGGGGTGAATGGCTACCCCTGGCACTACCGGGTTCTCCGGCAGGCCGTTGGTCAATTCTTCCCAGCTTTCCCCGCCCGGTGAAAGGCGGTACAGCCCGCTGCTTTCGGCGCCTACATATACGTATGTGTTGTTGTCAGCCACGGCTACAGCTCCTTCAGTTCATATTTGGAGGTTATGTTTTGGGGGACAGGACTTTCCGCTATTCCAACAAAATGGCCGTTGCTTGTCAACTTGCTGGATGGCGTGGGCGGGGATTCGATTCAGGTGGACGGTTGTTGGAGGAGCAGTGAAATGGACTGGGGCAGGGGCGGCAGGATGATTGCAGAGTCCCCTCGCCCCCGCCATAGGCGGACGTTCCGCCTGCTGGGAGAGGGTTAGGGTTAGGGGGTGTTGATTAGATCGACGCAGACTCCACCCCCAACCTAACCTTCCCCCATCAAGGGCTGACAGGGGTATGTATTGGGCCATACCAAAGGAGAATTACCCGATGAAATGTCATCCTGAGCGCAGCGAAGGATCTAGAATCGCAGGGAATAAAGGTATTGCCCTTCTGAAAGTCGTCCCAGGGGAACCATTTTAGATTCTTCACTCCGTTCAGAATGACGTACTGACTGAGCGAGGTCTTTAGCAAAAACATACCCCTCTAAGCCCATCAAGGGGGAAGGGGCTCGTGGCATGACTTTGCAATCGGCCTGGCAAGGGCGGGTCAGCGAACCGGCCTTACCGGCTCTTTGCATTGTGGGACTCCCACTGGATTATGGTGTCGTGATGACGGGTGGTGCAGAACGAAGCCTCCTCCAACCATCGCCTTACTACCGCCGGGAGGCAACAAGACGGCGAGCGGCGCTTTCGCGGGCAGGGCCTGGTGTTTGGAGCGTGGAAAAGCAGGTTCGCGGATGCTGCCGGCTGACCGTATTTCTACCCTGGATCCTCAACGAGTTCGACGGAATATTGCTCGATAACCGGATTTGCCAGCAGCTTTTCGCACATGTCGTTTACAACGCTGCGCGCTTTAGATGGGTCGGTTTCATCGACCTTCACTTCCAGGAATTTGCCGACCCGGACGTCCTTGACCGAATTAAACCCCAGGCTCTTGAGGCCCCCCAGCACGGTTGTTCCCTGGGGATCGTTGACGGTTGGTTTGAGGGTTACGTTAATTTTCGCCAGGAACAATGTTAATTTCCCCACATTCTGCGAGTCGGAGGTATCGCAGGTCAGGCTAACCGCAACGGCGTTGAACCGTGCGGTTATTCCATGACTCCGCTGGTGGTGCAGGGCGCGCCGTTGGGAAACTCCGGGCCCATGGAACCGTAGTAGGTTCTAAAGAATGTCTCGATTCGGTCCTCGTCGACGCCCTGCATTGTGTCCAGCACGCCCCACACCGAAAGGGCTACGGTGCCCTCGGGAATCTTGTCGTAGAACCTGGTAACCGCCCAGGCGGGCGCCAGCTCAAAGTTATCCATGAAGTCCTTCAGCCGGTCAAGCTCCGGGCCAGGCGGGAGATTGTAACTGACCACAATGTTCCCGTGTTCCAGGTTATGGACGATGCGTTCGTCCGGCAGTCCATCTTCGTAGAATCCGCAGCGGGCCCACCAGTCCCAGTGATTGCCCGAAGTTGGCGGGGTGGTGTTGTAGGCCACCGTTTGTTCCTCGGGGACGTGTATTCGGGTGGGCATTATATCCTGCTGTACGCCCACACCCTCCACATAACTGTCGCTGCTGCCGACGCCGTCGTTTCCGGTGAAGTTGATGCCACCTACGACGAAGCCCGCGATAACAAGGACGGCAATGACCGCGGAGGCCGCAACGTACCAGTAGTTAGTCTTTCTTCGGGGCTGATTGATTACCAAGTCCGCGGCGCGGCCCCTCTGTGCGGACCTGCGCCGGCGGCGCCTAGAAATCGGCAATTCCTTTACCTCCAGGTTTTGGGGCGATTCTGCTTAGACCGGCTAAAGGTCCGTGCCGGTCAATCTCTTGTAAGCCTGTATGTACCGGTCGGTGGTGCGCGCCACCACGTCATCGGGCAACTCGGGCGCCGGAGGCTCCTGGTTCCAGCCCTGCTCCACCAGCCAGTCCCGTACAAACTGCTTGTCGAAATTGGGCTGGGACTTTCCGGGAGCATAGCCCTCCATGTCCCAGAAGCGGCTGGAGTCGGGGGTAAGCAGCTCATCTATGAGAATCAATTGGCCGTCCAGCAGGCCGAACTCCATCTTGGTGTCCGCCAGGATAATGCCCCGTTCCCGGGCGTAGTCGTGGGCAAACCCGTAAACCATCTTGCTGGCTTCGGCCAGGCGTTCGGCCATTTCGGACCCCACCATGTCAACGACTTCCTGGTCGGACATGTTCTGGTCGTGCCCCTCTTCCGCCTTGGTGGTGGGGGTGAACAGGTGCTCAGGAAACTCCATTCCTTCCACCAGTCCCTCGGGCATGGGCTTGCCGGAAACGGTGCCCTGCCGCCGGTACTCCGACCAGGCAGACCCGGTGATGTATCCCCTTACGATGCACTCAATATCTATGCGCTCCGCCTTCTTGACGATCATGGCCTGGCTGGCCAGTTCCGATGAAATATCGGAAAGGTCGGCATTGGCGCTCAAGTAGGAGCCGGCATTGTCGGCATCGGCCAGGGCGACCAGGTGATTCGGAATGAGGTGGGAGGTCTTGTCGAACCAGAAACTGGAAATCCGGTTCAGTACCTTGCCCTTCTCCGGAATCCCGGTGGGCAATACAACGTCAAAGGCCGAAATACGGTCTGTTGCCACCATCAGAAGGAGATTGTCGTCTATGGCGTAGGTGTCGCGGACCTTGCCGCGGTGCAATTGGTTAGGCAATCCAGATTCAATCAACATAATAGAAACCCTGCATTGTAATTAGACTTTGAATGGCGGACGATCCGCCCCAATACCGGACACTGAGGGCGACTCAAGCCCGACCGGCTACCAGCCAGCAACCTCCTGGTCGCCAAACGGGCCTAAAGATTATACGGCAACTTTCGCCGGCAACAAACCGATTCGGCGGAAGGTGTCGTCAACGTACCTGGTGTAATACCCGTAATCGAAGAGTTCCTCCAGTTCCTGGCCGGGCAGCCACTCCCCGGCCTCCCGGTCCTGGCGCAGCAAGTCGCGAAAGTCCTCGCCGGCGTCCCAGCTCTGCATGGCGTTGCGCTGTACCACCTTGTAAGCCGCTTCCCGGGCCATGCCCTTGTCCACCAGGGCCAGGAGGACGCGCTGGCTGAATACCAGCCCCCGGCTGCTTTCCACGTTGGCCCACATGCGGTCCTCGTTAACGCGCAGGTCCTTGATGACGCGGGTAAATATGGACAGGATGTAGTCCAGGGCCAGGCAGGAATCGGGAAGGATAATCCGTTCCGCCGAGGAATGGCTGATGTCCCGTTCTCCCCACAGGGCCACGTTTTCCAGCGCTGTGACGCTGTGGCCGCGGATAAGGCGGGCCAGCCCGCAGATTCGCTCCGCCAGTTCCGGGTTTCGCTTGTGGGGCATGGACGATGAGCCGGTCTGGCCCTGGCCAAAGGGTTCCTCCAGCTCGTGGAGTTCGGTGCGTTGGAGGGACCTGATCTCGGTGGCGAACTTCTCCAGGGATGCGGCGACCAGCGCCAGGGCACCGATGAAGTGGGCATACCGGTCCCGCTGGATTACCTGGTTGGAAACCGGCGCCGCCTCCAGCCCGAGGCGCTGGCAAACCTTGTCCTCCACCGTGGGCGGGATGGTGGCATGGGTTCCCACCGCCCCGGAAATCTTGCCGACCCGTATGCTTTCGCAGGCGGCTTCCAGGCGCTCCAACTGGCGGCGCAATTCCTCTCGCCAGAGGGCCAGTTTCAACCCGAAAGTCATGGGTTCGGCATGGACGCCGTGGGTGCGGCCCATGGTCAGCGTATCCTTGTAGGCGACGGCCTGTACCTCCAGGGTCTCGATGGCCTGCCGGAGTTCCTGCTGCAGAAGTTGACCCGCTTCCACCATCTGCAGGCTCTGGGCCGTATCCAGCATATCCGAGGAAGTCATGCCCAGATGCAGCCAGCGGCCTTCTGGCCCGATGCCTTCCGTAATTGAGGAAAGAAACGCCGTGACGTCGTGGCGGGTGGTCTCGAACAGCTCCATCATGCGTTGATGGTTGTACTGCACTGGCCGGAGACGCTCCATGTCCTCCAGGGGAATCACTCCCTCCTCGGTCCAGGCCTCGGCCACGGCCAGTTCCACCTCAAGCCATTTCCGGTACTTGTTCTCATCCGACCAGACCTTCTTCATTGCGGGTCGGGAGTATCTGTCAATCACCTGGTCCTCCTGAAACCAATGTCAATTCTCTACCGGGAGCGGCCGCTTCTGCCACTGCCGGTCAACGACCAAACCAGGGCCACCACCCAGCCGATTACCGTAAACCCGAACAGCAGGTTCACCGCGAAAATGCCGCACCCATCGTTCCTGCCGCGCGCCAGCACAATTATGGTTGGCAAGAAGTAGAGGGCCATAAATGCCGGCAATATGAACAACTGGGGAGCGCCAAGCGGCCAGAACTCCACTTTTTCGCGTGCTTCCTTTTAGCGCGCTGAGCGCTGCTGGCCGCCGGTTGGCTGCCAAGTCTGCGGCCTATTTTCCCTACAGCTCTGTCAATTCCCTGGTGACGGCCAGCACGTCTCCAAAGTCTTTGAAGGGACGATAGGGGACATTCTGCCTTTCGCATTCCTCGGCCAGGTAGCTGTGGGCGAAAACGGTGTCCGCCTGCTCCGCGCCCTCAAAGTCGGACCGGCCATCGCCCACGTAGATGACGTGGTAACCCAGCTGCCGGTACCGGTCCACCACCAGACCCTTGGAGTTGCCCCGGTGTTCTTCTCCCGGGTAGGCATGGTAGTAATAGTAGGTAATGCCCTCGGGAGTGAAACGGGTGTTGACACAATAGACGGGCACCTCGCCCACCCCTTCCTTTTCCAGCAAAGCCTGGATGTAGAAATCCAGACCCAGGCTGACTACGGCCAGCGGGCTGTTTACGGAGCCGCAATACTCCCAGAGGTCTCCAAAATGCGGTCGCAGGCTGGCATTGTCCTTGACGAACTCCTGCATGGTTTCCCGGTCGGCCTTGATGTCGTTGAAGGTGATTTCCTGGTACTCCTTCAGGGTCAATTCCCCTTCACGAAAGCGGGCGCGGACATCGGTCCATGAAGCATCGCCAAATCGGTGCAGCAGCATCTCGGCTACGTTCTGGACTGCGGCGGTGTCGTCGAAATCGGTAAGTATGGCGGGAGTCAATCCTAGCGCTCCCGCAACTGCTTCCGGTAATTCTCGTAGGCCTCGCGGATGTGGTCGTGGCGCAGGCCCAGGATTTCAGCGGCGAAAAAGGCGGCGTTGCGCGCTCCCCAGGCTCCAACCGCCATGCAGGCCACGGGTATGCCCGGGGGCATCTGAGAGGTGGCCAGGAGGGAGTCCCATCCGTTCATTTCGCTGGATGCCAGGGGAATCCCGATTACCGGCAGCGTACACCAGGAAGCCAGCACGCCACCCAGCGCGGCCGAGCCGCCAGCCGCCGATATCAATACCTCGATACCCCGGTCCCGGGCCGTGGTTGCGTATTCCTGAACCCGCTCGGGGGTCCGGTGGGCGGACATAACACGGACTTCGTAATCTACCTGCATTTGCTCCAGGACTTCCAGCGTCTCTTTGACCACCGGTTCGTCCGAGGAGCTTCCCATAATTACTCCTACTAGTGGCACGGTTTCTTTCCTTTCATATAGAGATTTGGTCTTGCCTAGAGTTCCATTTCTTCCCTGAAGGCGTCGAGGACGGCGGTTTCCAGCACTTCCCTGCTTTGACGCACCTCGTCGCCGTTGACCATCAGGTATATGCGCCCGTTGACCTTCCCGAGTTCAACATCAACCGCGCACTCGGTGGAATCGTCCCAGAAAAGGGAGAACCTGAGTTCCTCCCCTTCTTCGGGGCCGTCGTCCTCCTCTTCATCGTCGTCATCGTCATCATCATCGAGGTCTTCCATTGCGAAGAGGAAATCCTCATCGTCATAGTAGTCCAGCAGCGAAGTGGATTCCACTCTGCCCGCACCGCTGAGCACAACCTCGTTGAGGTCAACCAGCAGTTGAGCAATCTGAAGCGAAGTGGCCAACTGGTAAAGCTCTCTCCGGTCCCGCAAGTCTTCGGCCGATTCCTCGGCGGGTTCACCCATGGCCCTGGTGATGGCTGCCAGGACCTCTTCCCTCAGGGTTTGCAAATCTTCTCGCCAGGCCATGATCAAGTCACCCGCCCTTCCGGTTGTGATTGCCGCTCACGACCGGAAGACTCTATATCTTTTTGAGCCTTATCGGCTCTTGCGCGCCGGTCAACGAAATAGCAGAACTCGTCAACTTCGCGAAAATCCGCCAGGCCGTATTCGGGACGCAAACCGTGGGTGGCCTCCAGCAGGTCCATGTACCGCAGGCCCCAGTGGCCCCGAGCCAGTCCCTTCGGGTAGCGACCGAGTCGCCTCAGGGCCCGTTCAGCGGCAGGATTCCACACCGCCAGGAGCCCGGGTTGCCTAAGACACAGCAGGTAGGAAATAAACTCCTTGCCCGCTCCAGCCAGCTTATACGCCCCAGCGTCGGAGACGCATTCATTGAATCGCGCCTCAAGGGTGATAGTATCATAGAGCAGGAAGTCCAGGGTATCGTTTACCTCTTCCGGGGGATTGGCGGAAAACTCCCGGTGATTTCTACAACCGGAGGCTCGATAAAGGGCCAGCGATTGTTCTTCAGAAAGGGAGGGCAAGCTGGCCGGAGAAAGCCAGGCGGCCATTTCCTCCGACTTTTCCCAGCGTCTCTTCCAGTAGCGGGCCAAGGCGCCGGTTTGCGCCGTCTCCCGGTAGCCCTGGGCCAGCTCAAAGCGTTCCGACGAATCCCTGGTCACGTCAAAATTCCCTGGCGGTTGCCCACGTTGAGGCTGCCGATATCCCGCCGGTAATAGGAGCCTTCGAAGCTGATCTGCTCGGCCCTGCTATAGGCCCTGGCCCGGGCCTCTTCCAGGGTGTCGCCGTTTCCCACCACGGTGAGGACGCGCCCGCCGCTGGTGATGGCGACGGTCTTGCCATCAGCGTTCATCGCAGGCTGGGACCCGGCGTGAAAAACCAAGGTCTCCAAGCCAGTGACCGACGTGGAGTCTCCGGAGACATCAGCATCCAGTCCGAAAATTTCCCGGCCCGTCTCGTAAGCCCCTGGATATCCGCCGGAAACCATCACCACGCCCACGTGGGGCCGTTCCGACCAGTTTACCGGGGTGGTTGCCAGGGTTCCGTCAATACAAGCCTGCATGATCTCAACCGGGTCACTTTCCATAAGGGGCAGGATTACCTGGGCTTCCGGGTCGCCGAATCGGCAATTAAACTCCAGAACCTTCGGGCCGTCCCTGGTAAACATAAGGCCAGCGTAGAGCATTCCCCGGTACGGGCAGCCCCGGTCAGCCATGGCCTCGATGGTGGGCGACAATACTTCCCTGCAAACCTGATCTGCCAAATCCGCCGTCCAGAAGGCGGGCGGAGAAAAACTGCCCATACCGCCGGTATTGGGACCGTGGTCTCCGTCATGGACCTGCTTGTAATCGCAGGCTGCTACCGGGGCCGAAATGTTCTCACCGTCACTGAAGGCGAAGACGCTGACCTCAACACCTTCCAGCCAGTCCTCGATGACTACGGTCTCTCCCGCCGCGCCGAAAATACGGTCAGACATGCAGCCCTTAAGGGCGATGACGGACTCTTCCACGGTTGAGCAAAGGGCGACTCCCTTGCCTGCCGCCAGGCCGTCAGCCTTGACCACAACCCTGCCGGCGTGGGCACGAAGGAAATCCAGGGCGGCCGATTCGTCGCCGAAAACCCGGTAGTCGGGGCAGGGAATTCCTGACTCGGTCATTACACGCCGGGCGAAACTCTTGCTGGCTTCCAGCCGGGCGGCCGCTTTGTCCGGCCCGAAAGCGGCAATGCCGGCTTCCCTGAGTTCGTCCACCAGGCCGTCGGTCAGGGGCTGCTCCGGCCCCACAACTACGAGGTCAATGTCCAGGCGCTGGGCCGTCCCCACGATGCCCCGGACGTCATCGGGAGAGAGGGGCAGGTTGGTGGCGATCTGGGCGGTACCAAAATTGCCCCCCGCCACCCAGATGTCCAAAACCTGAGGACTCTTCCTCAAGCGCCAGGTGAGGGCGTGCTCCCGGCTACCCGACCCGACAACCAGTACTTTCAAATGGCCTGCGCTCACCTTGACTTTCCACTCAATAGTTCCACTGATGGGCAATCACACTGACACGGGGAGGAGACTTCTTCGCGGAAGTGTCCTGGACGTTACAACCTGCTCCCTATTCCCACTCGATGGTACCTGGCGGTTTACTGGTAATGTCGTAAACCACGCGGTTGACACCGGGGACTTCGTTCACGATGCGGCTGGAAATCGTAGCCAGCACATCGTAGGGAAGCCGAACCCAATCAGCCGTCATGGCGTCACTGCTGGACACGGCGCGGATGGCGCAGACATTCCCGTAGGTGCGGTAGTCGCCCATAACGCCCACGGTGCGGCTGTCGCTGAGTACGGCAAAACTCTGCCAGATTTCCTCGTACAAACCGGCCTTTTCTATCTCGTCCAGCACGATCCAGTCGCAGTCCCGGAGAATCTCCAGCCTTTCCTCGGTTATTTCGCCGATGATGCGAATTGCCAGGCCGGGGCCCGGGAAGGGCTGGCGCATCACTATTTCCCTGGGCAACCCAAGCTCCAAGCCCACGTCCCGCACCTCGTCCTTGTACAGGTAGCGGAGGGGTTCCACCAGGTCCAGTTCCATGTTTGCAGGCAATCCGCCCACGTTGTGGTGGGTCTTGATTCGGGCGGAAGCGCGATTCTCCGGGGTCTCGCTTTCGATAACGTCCGGGTAAAGAGTTCCCTGGACCAGGAAGCGGGTATCGCTCAGCTCCGCTGCCGATTCTTCGAATACCCGAATAAACTCTTCCCCGATGGACTTCCGCTTCTCCTCGGGGTCGGTGACGCCTTCCAGTTTGGAAACAAACCTCTGGGAAGCGTCAACATACAGGAGGTTCAAGCCCAGGTTCCGCCGGAAGGTCTGCTGCACCTGCTCCGCCTCGCCCTTTCGCAGCAGGCCATTGTTGACGAAAATGCAGGTCAGCCTTTCCCCGATGGCTTCGTGCAGCAACAGGGCCGCCACGGAGGAATCCACGCCGCCGGAGAGGGCGCAGATGGCCCTTCCTTCGCCTACCTGGTCGCGAATTCGGGCGACCGAATCGGCCACAAAATTCCGAGGCGTCCAGGACCCCTGGCATCCGCACACGCGGAAAAGGAAATTCTCCAGAATGGCCTGGCCCAGCGGCGTATGCTCGACCTCCGGATGGAATTGAAGGCCAAACCAACCGTCCCCGTTTCCGATGGCAGCATAGGGAGAATTGCTGGAACTGGCGATGGATTTGAAACCCTGGGGCAAGGTTTCCACCCGGTCGCCATGACTCATCCATACCTGGAATTCGCCAGGGAGGCCATGCAGGAGTGGGCTTTCATCGAGATTTCGCGGTGATTGGGCCACGGAAGCCGAACCGTACTCACGCAAATCCCCAGGGGCCACCTGGCCGCCAAGCTGGTGAACCATGGCCTGCATGCCGTAGCAGATGCCCAGTACCGGCAATTCGCGCCCCAGCACCCAGTCCGGTATCATCGGCGCCCCGGGGTCGTAAACGCTGGCCGGGCCGCCGGAAAGTATCACGCCCCTGGGAGTTATCCGTTCAGTTACCTTTTCCCAGGAAGTGGAGGAAAATACGACCTCGGAATAGACTTTCAATTCCCTGGCGCGGCGGGAGATTAGATGGCTGTACTGGGACCCGAAATCAATTATGACCACCCCTTCAGTCATGGTGGTGGAGGGGTTATCGGTATCCCCAGAGTGGATTTTGGGGCTGTTAACCATTAGCTCCGTCCTGGCAAAGCATGGGAACCGCACGTTGCGAAATCAGTAGCTCTACAGGTAGGTAAATATAACACAAGGGCCAATTTACTGTCATTTCCGGGAGGCCGCGTAGCAGGTCAATCGCGTTGTAGATTCAGGCCATTGCAGGCAGCTATTCACAGGTGGAAAGACTGTTGCCCATCGAGGGTCCGCCGTGGCGGACGGACGCCTGAGCCTGCCGAAGGGCCTGAAATCCTACCCTTCAAACCCATTACGGGCTCGAAAGCTGGCTCGTGGGATGGAGTTTAGATGCTTCGGCTTCGCTCAGAATGAGATAACCATAAATCCATCGCCCCAGGAACCGGGACGGGTTTCAAACCCGCCCCTACGGCAAAGGTGCATTTACCCTGGCTTTGGTTTGGATTGTCATACCAGGTGGGTTGCTTGCGGACAAGACACCCGGAAAGTTTGAACAGTCAGCCGGAAAGCTCTGTGGTTTACAAACAATACCAGTTCTGGTATATTGCGTTTGCTGGATACATAAAGGGCCGATGCCAGCTGTTGATGTGGCGCATTCGTCTAGCGGCCCAGGACACCGCCCTCTCAAGGCGGAGATCAG
>VXOH01000064.1:0-4187 GCA_009840135.1 Chloroflexota bacterium
TTTTACACACCCCCCACACACTCGCGGCGTCACCCGCTTCCCCCCCCGCCCCCCCCCCGCCGCTTTGAAATTTGTCCTTTATGGATTACGCCCGCCCCGCTACGGACTGTAACCCGAATCGCCCGAGGGCTGTGGCGTAGGGGGAATGTACCGCGCCATGGTCTCCAGCAGCAGCGAGAAATCACTGTAGGCTGCCAGGTGGCCCAGGGTTCCCTGCAGGGCGCCCAACTGCCGGAGAAGCTCGTGCAGTTCCCAGTTCACGTTGCCGTATCCGGTGTAGGTTGGGAAGGGCAGGCCGCTGTAACGGTCGGCAGACAGGGCTACCAGCGTCCCCAGCTTTAACAGGGGGTCCGCCAGGGCATCAAAGTCGTGCCGCCAGTGGCCGGTAACAGAGCCGTACTGTTCACGGGATATGCCGGTCCTCGGCTCTACCCAGCGAAGCTCCACATCGCCCAGCTTGACCGTGCTGGCCTGCCTGGTATCCAGTTGGCCGGTCAGTTCCAGCTCATAGAATACGGTGGTTGCGGCCCCGGACGGGATTTCCGCAAACTCCTTCCGGTTCTGGGTAAAAGACTCATCGGACGTCACCCGGTTTTCGTAGCCAACTATGCGCCAGGTACTTACCCTGGACGGGTCCCACGTCACCTGGGCGCGGGTCTGGTCCGCAAAGGGCAGCGCCAGATTCAGCCAGTTTTCCCGCCGGAACGTGTCCCGGGCCTGATGCACGTTGTCCAGGTACCGGTACCAGCCGTTGCCGTGCTGGGCCAGTTGCTCCAGCAGGTAGTCGTTATAGTTCTCGATGCCCACCCCGATGGTGACAAGCCGCAGGGGATTGGTGGAGTCATAGTCCCCGGCCGTCTCCAGTATGGCGAAGGGGTTGGTGGCGTCCACATTGGCCACGCCGTCCGACATCAGTATGACGTAGTTTATGGAATCGGGCCTTCGCCATCGGGCTTCGTCGGCCAGCTGAACGCCCAGGTTCAACCCGGCCTGGACGTTGGTTGCGCCCCCGGGCTGAAGGCGGTCTATGGACCGCTGCACTTCCCTCTCATCCGGGTTGGAATGCTTCACCGTCATGCCCCGCAGCACGTCTTCGCTGAAGTGGACCACGGCAATGCTGTCCCGGGGACGGAGGCTTTGGCGAATCGTTGAGGCGGCGGCCCGGGCGATTTCCACCCGATTGCCCTCCGCCATGGACCCCGAGGCATCCAGCACCAGGGTTACGTTCAATGGCAGGGAGTTGTCCTGAACGTCGGGAGCCTGAAATGCGATCCGGGCTATGTGCTTGCTTCCATCCACGGGATGCCTGAACAGGTCGCTGTAAATCGCGAATTCGGTGTCCTTTGGCGGCCTGGCATAACCGTAGTTGAAGGAATTGATCCATTCCTCCGCCCGCACCGAGTCAGGTTCTATATCGTAGCCCTGCCTGGCCCAATTCAGCGCGAGGCGATAGGATGTCCGGTCGGTATCCAGGCTGAAGGTGGAAACGGCATCCTCATAGGTGGATACCGACGGCCGGCGCAGGTTGTCCTGAAAGGTGGTGGCGCCGGGCTGAGCCTGGCGGCTGCTTACCGTTGAGGGCACCGATGTGGGAAACGGCGGCCCCCCGGCGGACTTGGTTATGCTGAAGGTAACGGTACCATCCGAACCACCATCCGAACCCGGCGACGAAGCGGGGCCAGGGGGAACGGTGGCAGCCGGGCCGGTTGAGTTGGAACGGTACGCCGTCGTGTCGGCAGGTTCAGCCTGAGCCTCGACTACAACCTCTCTCTCCACGACAACCGGAACCTCCGGCTCCACGCTCGCTGCTCGTGACATTGCCGCCTGGGGATCTGCCGTTGGACCGGGAGCCGAGTAGCCGTTAACGCTGGGCATCGAGTCCGGTTGCGACATTGGCTCTGCGTAGCCGGTTTGCGGAGATGGTGTGGCTGCCGGTTCCGGGCTTCCCATCGGAACGGCCGGCTCCGATGAGGCGGCACGCGCTCCGGTGGCATCCGACGTAGAGCTCTGTTCTACGGAAGCCGACCTCTCGACCACGGTTTCGGGGACTGCCTCGGCAGGGGATTCAGTTTCAGATGCGCCGCAGGCAACCAGGGCCAGGACAAGCAGTATCCCCAGCAGGAATATCGGGACAGGATTCTTGATGAACATTTCTGGTCAGACCTCCTCCGTGTCATTACTTTCTATGGATAAGACGCACGGAGCAGGCATTTTGTTCCCGAAGACCGGGATGAAGCCTAAAAGCACTCAGTTCCTGCTTGATAAAGTATCTGGAGATGCAAGCGGCTGGCGAACCAAGCCCACCCCGGGCGTGTGCCGGCGGCGACACTGGCGGCTGGACCGGACCTTTTCCGGCACCGATTCCTGGCATTAACCGGACTTTTCACCCGTCCCTGATTCTAAGAATCCTCTGAATAAGTCCCTTCCCCATTGACGGGCTGACAGGGGTATGTATTCGGCCATTCCAAAGGAGAATTACCCGATCAAATGTTATCCTGATGGAATGTCATCCTGAGCGAAGCGAAGGATCTAGAATCGCACAGAATACAGGTGTTGCCAATCTGCAAGTCGTCCCGGGGAACCATTTTAGATTCTTCACTCCGTTCAGAATGACATGCTAACTGAGCAAGGTCTTTAGCAAATACATACCCCTCTAAGCCATTGACGGGGGAAGGTCAGGCGTCCACGTCCGCCCTTGGCGGGATGGGGGTGATAGAATGCGAATGACCATTCCCCCTCACCCTAACCCTACCGCCACAGGCGGACATTCTGCTCCCACCAGGCGGAACGTCCGCCTATGGCGGGGGCGACGGGACTTGTTCAGACCTTCCCTGATCCCTCGCCGGAACCTTCTTTCCCAGACGCCCCATTACCGGACACTCCATTGCGCGACGCCCCATCACCGGATTCCTCGCCGGCCCGGGGATGGAAGTTGAGGTAGGCGGCGCGGGCTTCCTGCTTGGTGATGTGGGTGTATATCTGGGTCGTGGTGGGGCTGGCATGCCCCAGCAGTTCCTGGATTACTCTCAAGTCGGCGTCGCCCTCCAGCATGTGGCTGGCGAAGGTATGCCGCAGGGTGTGGGTGTGTACGCCGTCCCGCAGGCCGGCCCTGGCCGCGTAGCCTTTGACCAGTTTCTCGATGCTGCGGCGCGACAGCCTGTTGCCGTACCGGTTCAGGAACAGGGCTTCGGTGGGCCCGTCCAGCAGCTGGGGACGTACCTCTTCAAGGTAGCTCCCCAGCGCGTCGGCCGTGGGCTGGCCGAAGAGGACCCAGCGCTCCTTGGAGCCCTTGCCTTCAACCAGTATCTGCCGGCGGTCAAATATCACGTCCTGCAGGTCCATCCCCTCGATCTCCGCCAGCCGGACCCCGCAGGAATACAGGACCTCCAAAATGGCCCGGTCCCGTTTTCCATAGAAGTCCTCCGTGTCCGGAGCTTCCAGCAACCGGATGGTCTCCTGCTTGCCGATAAAGGAAGGCAAAGGCTTCTCCACCTTCACCTGCAGGCCCCTGGCCGAAGGTACCGGGTTATGCTTGAACATACCCTGCTGCACCAGAAACTGGTAGAAGGAACGCAGGGCGGTCAGTTTCCGGATGATGCTGACCCTGGCGTAACCTTCCTTTTGCTTCCGCCCCGAGTAGGGATGGCGGGTTTCGCGGGCCTCGGTGGCCAGCCAGGCCAGGTAGCTGCGGGCCATACGGCGGTTCATGTCGGATAGAGGCAGACCTTCCTCCTGAATATACCGGACAAACGAATCCAGGTCGGTCAGGTAAACCCGCACCGTGCTTTCGGAGAGGCCGCGTTGCCCCCGCAGGTAGGCTTCGTATTTCTCGGAGTACTCGGAAAATTCTGCTACTGTGCCGGAAGGGGAAAGCGAAGTGGTGGCCATGCTGGACTCCCGGGAAAAGATGGTTCCAGCATATCCTCGAGAGGAGGGGATTGCCTTGCATGGAAGCGCCGGGTTTGCCCCGATTCGTGACTGTTCAGAGTTGGAGGGTCAGAGGGTGGGGCATTCCCCCGGGTCGAACTATTACCCCGGTCTGGGTGGTCGGCTGATGGAACCCGGCAAAGGCCAAGGGGAGGGGCGGTTCGCCGAACGCCCCGCCCGGCAATAAAACCCACCAAAAAATGTACTCAACCCCACAGATCCGCGCCGCGGTGGATATTGAGGCCCAGCGCATGCCACTA
>VXOH01000064.1:4197-12703 GCA_009840135.1 Chloroflexota bacterium
GGGGGGTGTGTTACCCGCTGTACTATTTTTATCTCGGGTGTGGTGGGTGTTTTTTATATCCTCCTTTTACTGTGTGTGGGGGGGGGGGGTGCACCACCCCCCCCTGCCGGAAATAAGACCACCCAAAAAGTGAACGCTACCCAAGCTCACCGCGAGTCCTTGAATATGGCTCCCGCGGTCTTCCCTATCCCCGCCCGATAAAGGGCATCTTGGTGGCCATTACCGTCATAAACTGGACGTTGGCGTCCAGCGGCAGGCTGGCCATGTAAACCACCGCCCTGGAAACATTGTCAACGGCCATGGTGGGTTCCACCGCAACTTCACCGTAGGGCTGCGGCACGCCGGTCTTGAAGACGGCGGCCATGTCGGTATCGGCGTTGCCGATATCAATCTGCCCACAGGCGATGTTGTACTTCCTCCCGTCCAGCGAAGTGGACCGGGTCAGGCCAAGGATGGCGTGCTTGGTGGCCGTGTAGGGGGCCGAGTTGGGGCGGGGAACATAGGCGGAAACGGAGCCGTTGTTGATAATGCGGCCGCCCATGGGATCCTGGTCCTTCATCATGCGGAAGGCTTCCTGGGTGCAGAGGAAGGCGCCGGTTATGTTGACATCCACCACCGACTGCCATTGCTCGTAGGTCAGGTCTTCCAGGGGAATGGGCGGCGCGCTGATGCCCGCGTTGTTGAAGAGCAGGTCCAGGCGGCCAAACCGCTCCTTGGTGGCGGCAAAGAGGGCGACTACCCCCTCAGGCTTACCCAGGTCGCTGGGCACGGCCAGCATCCTGCCGGCGGCGTCGCCGGCCATGGTAATGGTCTCTTCCAAAAGCTGGGCCCGCCGGCCGGCCAGCGCCACCGCGTAGCCCTCGGCGGCCAGGGCCAGGGACGCGCTTCGCCCAATGCCCGTACCGGCTCCCGTAACTATGGCGACTTTTCCGTTGGACCCGTCGGACTGAACTGTCATTACTGCACCGTCCCTCTGTTTTCATTCACCCGTTCCGACCCACGAATGGGCCGGACTGTTCAAAATTTGATTCAGTGGCCCATCGCCATTGTCTTGGCGGGCAACTGCTCAGACCAATTACTTCAAAGTTGCCGGACTATAGGTTGCGGCGCTGTCGCCCCCAGGGGTTGTCCTTGGGGCCCGCACCCGGTCATCCACACCGGCGTCCACACCAGAAACGCCAAAAATGGCCCCGGACTGGTGGCCACAGGCGTCATTCCACGCGCTGGAAGTAGATGCGCCTCACAACCTCCTCCAGTTCCTTGTCAATGAACTCTTCCTCGGGTTTAACGGCCATGGTCCAGCTTAGCCGGGGATTGGAGGGATGGGAAAACACGAGGACAAAGGTCTCATACTCATCCCCTCCGTCGTAGGGGTTGATGGTGTCCTCGTCCACGTCCACTTCCAGTTCCGGGTCCAGGTCGGGGAGGAACGATTCGGCCCTGGCGCGGGCACGCTGGTACCAGTTATACATGCTCACGGCGCCAACCCCTACGCCGGCTCCAGGGTCTGGTGGTCCTGGCTTCTGGCTATTATGCCTTCCCAGCCGTATTCCATGGGGATCATCTGCACCTGACGCCAGGTCTCCGCCTGGTCGTGGTAATGGGGGCTGCCCGCATTGCCGGAAGCGCCCAGGGGTATGGCCCACATGGAGTTGTCCCAGTTTGCCAGGTCGTAGGCATATCGGGCCACCGAAAGGCCACCCACGGTAGCCATGTCGGCCGGCGAATAGGCGCCGGCCAGGGGCGTGTCCCCGTCGCCGCTCATGGGAATTGCCGGCGGGTCAAGCTGCTTCGCCAACTCCGGGAAAGCGACGGACAGGGTGTGTACCGGTCGCGCCTGGTGTACCCGGTCCCAGCGCCACTGGTCCAAGCCGTCACCCAGCGTTGCCCGCAGTTTTGCCACTCCTTCGGCCAGGGCGGCGGACATCATTGAAGGCCACGTCTCCCCTGGGGGAAGCAGGCGGCGGTCATCTTCGGGGAACATGTAAATCAGCTGGGTTCTGAGTCGCGCCATAAAGGCGGCGGTACCCCGGTTGGCGGGATGCCAGCCTTCCCCGGTCAGGGTCTCGCCCAGGTTATGCAGATAGATACGGTGCAGCAGGGCATCTCGAAGGGCGCTGTAGATTGTGGGGGCGACTTCCTCGGCGTCCATGCTGCCATCCCAGGCCAGCAGTTTCTCCAGGGCCAGGATGGCATGGACACCTTCCGCCTTAATCTGGGACCTGTGGACCCTCATGTACCTGAGGAAAGCCTGGGCAGGAATGGATATGCGTTCGCTGTGAACTTCGGCCATGTCGGCGGCAGTGGGCTTGTCCAGCGCCAGCAGGCCGGCGGTTACCCGCTCGGCGCGAAAGCCGGGGGTGAACTCCGACGATATGTAATAGGGGTAATCGTCTCCCACGGGCTTGTTGTTGGCCGTGGCGATGTAGCCTTCCGGCGGGTTGATGGAGCGGGGCATCTCCTCAAAAGGAATGTTGCCCTGCCAATCGTGCTCACCCGTCCAGCCGGGCACCGGCAGCCGGGCATTTTCCAGGGGACGGATGGGAATTTCGCCCCGGCACAGGTAGCCTATGTTGCCGTCCACATCGGCAAAAAGGAAATTGTTGCAGGGATCAACCCACCCACGCATGGAATCGGCCAACTCGTTGCCGTCCCGTGCCCGCAGCATGGCAGGTATCACGTCGGGCCAGGGCTTGGGGCCGTCCGTGGCAGTGTATTTCAGAGCTATGCCGTAGCCTGAAGGCGGCCCGCCCGCGATGATGGGTCCGTGATTCGTGGCCCAGGTGGTGATACGGTGATCGGACCCGCCCCTGACCTTGATGGTCTCCTCCCTGGACTCGGCGCGGCGCCACTGGCTGCCGGCGATGGAACTGAACCGGGAGGCTCCATCCACCCGCACCGGAGGCAACCGGTAAGACCCGGTACCCGGTCCGCCAAACCTTTCGATGTACAGGTCCTGGTAGTCCGCGCTGGTGTGGGTGATGCACCAGGCCACCCGGTCGTTGTGGCCAAAGTGCGGGAAACCTGGCACCCCGGGAATCGCCAGGCCAATCACGTCCCACTCCGGGCAGGCCACATGAGACTGGTAATAGACGTTGGGGGTATCCAGGGCGCGGTGCGAGTCGCCGGCCAGCAGGGGCTTGCCGGTGGCGGTACGCTCACCGCTGAGCGCCCAGCTGTTGCTGCCGCTGTCGGTCTCGTTCAGGCGGTTAACCGCCTCAGCTCCGGACATCATTTCCGCCAGGTAATCGTCCAGTTCGCCCTCGTGGCGGCTGCCCGGGGGCAGAATCTGAAGCTGGCCCGGCTGGTACCCGGGCGACAGCAGGGCCGCCTTTTCCGGTCCCAGCGCGCTCACCAGCTGGGCGCGCCAGGTCTTGGACTCAAAGACGCCCATGAGGATGTGGCGCACCTTGAACACTACCAGCCCGTCCCAGGACTGCCAGGGTTCAGCCTTCAGGCCGGTGATGGAGTATTCCACCGGCAGGGAGCCTTCGGCGGTGGCCGTCTCTATCCAGGCATTTACGCCGGCGGCGTAGGCGTCCATAAGCCGGCGCGTGTGGCTGTTGACCGCGCCGTAGTCGGCCTGGGCGCTGTCCACCAGGCGCAGGCGCCGCATCATGATGTCCTGCTCCAGCGCCGACTCACCCACCGCCTCGGCCCACCAGCCACTCCCCCTGCGGCGGTCGTACTCCATCTGCCAGAGGCGGTCCTGGGCGGTAAAAAAGCCCTGGACGAAGAAGGCGTCAACCTCACTGGACGCACGGGCGTGGGGAATGCCCCAGGCATCCCGGTAAACCTGGGCGGGGGCGGAGAGGCCCTTCAATGAGAACTGGCCGGAAGTGCGGGGAAGGTGGGAAGCGAGGTCGGATTGGCTCAGCATGCTTTTCCCCAAAGCTGGATTGTATATCTAGGGCGGTACGTAACGAGATTATACCGCAAGAGGGGCAACTTTCTACCAGAATCTTTCCTGTTCCACCAGTTTAAGGTCCATTGCCACCACCCATAGAATCTCTCGCAGTCAAAGTTAGCAATAATTTGCTGCAAACAGGAACCTACTCCGCGCTGTAAAGGTAGGGGCAACTGGAAATAACACTCCTGGACCGAAACCGGAATTCGTCCGACCTAACCCTCTACCACATAGTCCTGAAAGCGGTCGCGCAGCACCTTCTTGTCGAATTTGCCCACGCTGGTTTTGGGAATCTCGTCAATGAAAACCACATCGTCGGGAAGCCACCAGCGGGCAAACTTGTCGCGGATGAAGTCCATCACCTGGCTCTTGTCCAAAGTATCCCCCGCTCCTTCCCTGGCCACCACGCAGGCCAGGGGGCGTTCCACCCAGGTGGGGTGGGGAATGGCGATAACCGCCGCCTCCAGCACGTCCGGGTGGGCGATGATGGCCGTCTCCAGGTCAACCGACGAAATCCATTCGCCGCCGCTCTTGACCATGTCCTTCACCCGGTCGCCAATCTGTATATAGCCCTCCGGGTCCACTGACGCAATGTCGCCGCTGTGGTACCAGCCGTCAATGTAGGTCTCGGCGGTCCGCTCGTCGTTGTAGTATTCGCTGGAAATCCAGGGGCCGCGGAACAGCAACTCTCCCCGCTGCTCCCCGTCCCAGGGCAGGTCCTCCCCGTTGTCATCCACCAATCGCATTTCCAGTCCGGCCACCACCAGCCCCTGGCTGCCGGCCAGGTCATATTTCTCATCTTCGGGCAGGCCTGCCAGGTGAGTCTTGGTACGATTGTAGGTGACGATGGGGGTAGCTTCCGTCATGCCGTAGGCGTGGATGAGGTCAACTCCCAGCTTTTCCTTGTAGGCCCGTATGACGCTGACGGGAACCGCCGAGCCGCCGCTGATGACGGCCCGCAGTGACGAGAAATCGTAACTCTGGCCCGAGCGTTCCAGGTAGTCCAGCACCCCCACCCAGATCGTGGGGACACCGGCGGTGAGGGTGACACCGTGTCGGTCAATCAGTTCGCAGATTGCCTGGGGGTCGGGGCGTACCCCCGGCATTACCTGGTTGGCCCCCACCAGGGCGCTGGAGTAAGGAAAACCCCAGCAGTTGGCATGGAACATGGGCACCATGGCCATGGTAGTATCGGCCTCGCTGAAGGCGGCGGTGTCGGCCATGCACTCGGCCATGGAATGAAGATAGAGGGCGCGGTGAGTATAGGTAACGCCCTTGGGCCTACCTGTAGTGGCCGAGGTGTAGCAAAGGCCGGCGGGGTCCCACTCGTCCAGTTCGGGTGGGGTGAATTCCTCGGAAGCGCGGGACAACAGGGTCTCGTAGCACAGGGCGTTGGGCAGGCTGGTTGCCGGCTCCGGGTAGTCCGTCATAATGATGAAATGCTCTACGGACTCCAGTTGGGGAGCCAGGGATTCCAGGATTGGACAGAGGTCGGGGTCAACGAATATCACCTTATCCTGGGCGTGGTTGACGATATAGACCAGGTCATCGGGGAACAGGCGAATATTGATGGTGTGGTTAACGGCTCCCATCACGGGGGAAGCGAAGTAGGCCTCCAGGTGGCGGTAGGTGTTCCAGCCGAAGGTTCCGACGCGGTCGCCCTTGCTTACACCCAGACCGGTCAGGGCGTTACACAGTTTGTTAACGCGGGCGGCCATGTCGCGGTAGGTGTACCGGTGAGCACCGCTCTCAGTGCGAGTGATAATCTCCTTGTCAGGGAACGCGGTCCTGGCCCGGTTAAGGATGTTCGATACCAGCAGCGGGTAGTGCATGGTCATTGACCGGCCTCCTTTGGTTCATCCACGAAGGGCCACGAAGATTCAAGAAGGGCTTCAGCCACAAATAGGCACGAATTTCGCCGAAATGACGTGAGAGCGGACCGATTCAGGCCGAGACATCAGCCAGGGACAATAGAGAGTCCATCAATACGCCCAAAATGCCTGAAGTTGTTGGTCAAGAGAGTAAGGTTATGGTGGATTGCAGTAGCTCCGATCAGCAGGTCGAAGTCTCCAATAAGGGCCCCGATGGAACGGAGGCGACGGCGTTCCCGGGCGAAAATGCGGCAGATTTCAGAATCTATCTCAACAAATTCAAGCAACTCCAATAGCCTCTGAAAAGCCCGCTCTTCACCAGGAACATTCCGAGAACCATAGATGCCTTCATAGATTTCCGCCAGGGATACGATGCTGATTCCCACGCCGGAAGGCAGGAATCGTTCCAGCCCGTTGATTGTTCGCTGAACACCGTTCAGGTGGTCGATCGCCCAATCAGTGTCTAGCAAATATTCCACGCCTTATTCGTCCTCAAGTGGAGGTAGCCCCCGTCTGCGGTCTTCATAAATCTGCCGAATCAATGCGTCACCATCTATCTTGCCCTTCCAGGCTCCAGCTGAGGACTTCAAACGTTCGAGCTTTTCTTCCGCAGTCAATAGGGGCTTGTCATCGAGGCTAATTCGCACCTCTTGGCCCTCCGACAGGCGCAATTCCTCCAAGGGAACCAGAACCCCATTCACAAACTTGGCATTTATAGTCCTGTACATGGCAGCTCCTTCGCTATCCTCCAAGCTTACAGGGAACATTTTACGCCATTTCCGGCCCCGCCGCAGTTACCCGCTCTTGATGCTCACGCCGCCATCCACGGCCCAGGTCTGGCCGGTAACGTAGGCGGCGGCTGGGGAGGCCAGGAATACGGACAGGTAGCCGACCTCCTTGAGGTAGCCCACCCGTCCCAGCGGAACCTGTCCCTGTGCGGCGTCCTGGCGGGCCTGGTAGGCCTCGGCAGACATCTGGTCCGGGTCGGGAAAGCTGCCCGGAGCCACGGAGTTTACCCGCACGCCGTAGGGTGCCCACTCCTGGGCCAGCGACTCGGTAAACCGCATTACTCCCGCCTTGGCGGCATCGTAGGCGGCGGAACCCTGGCGGCCTCGGAAGGCGGCCCAGCCCGAAATGTTTATCACCGAACCCTGTCCACGCTCCAGCAAGTGCTGACCGAAGGCGCGGCAGCCCTGGAATGCCTCTGTCAGGTTTACGTCAACTATGAAGTGCCACTCCTCCTCGCTCATTCCATCAACGGCGATGCCAGGGAGTTTGACCACGGGCTTTCGTATCGCGTCGCCCACGCAGGTAACAAGGGTGTCAATGTGGCCGAACTCGGCAATGGCCCGTTCCGCAATGCGGTCCATGTCGGCTGCAAGGGTGGCGTCGCCGGTCAGGGGCAGCGCAGTCCGGCCCAGGGCGCGGACCTGCTCAGACACGGCGTTGACTCCCGTATCGGTCAGGCCCGTTACGGCCACGTCGGCTCCGGCCTCGGCAAAAGCCAGGGCAATGCCCTTGCCGATGCCCCGGCCCGCGCCGGTAATCAGGACTTTCTGTCCCGTAACGTCAAATTCTGGAAGACTCATGCTGCTCCTCCGGTACGTGCAATGTAGTTTTGGGGCAGTGTATAGGCAGGGGAAAGGAGCGTCAATTAGCTTTATCAATCCTCATTTATGAGTCTCGCTTTTGCTTTCATCCTTATACCGGCATAGAATACTATTCACCATTCGGAAAGCGCCACTATGGGGGCTGGACAATGAAGACTGCCAAAACTACTGACGCTCAGAAAGAAAGAATCGCCCGCCTGATCAAGGAGGACCTGGAGAGCTACAACAAGGGCTTCATTATTGACCCCGTAATAGTGAAGGACGATGTGGACTTTTACGGCGACCCAATCCTATTTGTCGAGATTATCTTCGACGGGGAAGGTCTGCTCGATCCCCATTGGAATAATAGCCAGCACAGGCGCCTCGCGCCCCATCTGGAGGAAATGGGAATAGACATTCCCCTGATCGAGACCTACATTGGCAAAGCCGGTTGGGCCAGGCACCAGGAAAGAATCAAGAATGGATTACGCTGACCTGCTGCGGACGGCGACGTTCCTGGCGAACTATGTTGACCCAACTGACCTCGACGGCAGACCCTCTGAAGCAAACCTGCGCCGGTCGGTGAGCACGGCCTATTACGCCGCCTTTCATGCCCTGTCCCAAAGCTGCGCGGATACCCTCGTAGGGCCATATTCGGAAGATTCAAACGAGGAATACTGGGTTGCCGCCTACCGTACTCTCGAACATCGGCAAGTCAAAAACAAGCTCAACAACGGGGAGCGGATGACCAGGTTCTCCGACCAGGTCAGGGACTTCGCCAAGAGACTTGGGGACTTGCAGGACTCGAGACACCGAGCCGACTATGATCCTGAGGCAGTCCTTGAACAGGACGATGTTCTGCAATTGCTCATCAACACTCAAGCGGCGATAGAGGGCTTTAACGCCGTCCCCGAAAGGGAGCGGCGCTTTCTTGCCGTGTATTTGATTGCCACCTTGCGATAGGCCTGTGGCTCTAGGTGCAGTGCAGACGTAACGCCCGTACCACTGCTTTATCCTGCCTATTTGTCTGTCCTTCTCCTTTCCTGAAGAGAGTCCAGCTTTTTCAACTCGTGAACTAATGAAGCCCAGGGCAATCGCATTTTAACTGCGGAGCACCTTAAGCAAGTAAACTTCGCTCC
>VXOH01000176.1 GCA_009840135.1 Chloroflexota bacterium
TATCTCTTTAAACCAATCTGTCAACGAATTACCTGACACATACAAGGATGACAGTCGTGGGGGCTCAGGATGACAGTCGTGAGTGCTCAGGATCACATTGACTCAAGACGCGATTGCCCTGAAAGCTGCGTCTCCAGGTTTGTCGGTGGTGAACGCAACCTGACAGCCAGGGGAGGCTGGGTCAAGCCGGAGACGGAGTGTCCCGATAGTTGCGCACGACCCAGAGCGAGCCCTGGAGCAGACCCCAAGGTGTTTGATGTATATTCGTGGGTGATAATTGCCGCGAGGTGCTTTCATGCCCAAGGCCGCCTTCGTTTATGACGACGCCCTGTCCCGCCATGTGCTGCGTTCCGACCACCCCATGCGGCCGGTGCGCCTGCGCCTGACCTATGAACTGCTTTCAGCCTATGGCGCCTTCGACGGCGAGGACTCCCTGCTTGTGGACCCCCGAGCCGCCACGGAAGATGAGCTGGAATGGGTACACTCGCGGGACTACATTGCCGCCGTCCGCAGTCTCAGCGCCGGCCTGGCCACGGTGCAGCCGGAACGGTTCGGCTTCAGCGCCATGGGAGACAATCCGGTGTACCCGGGGATGTACGACTCCGCCCTGCTCAGTTCCGGCGCAAGCCTGGTGGCGTCGGAAATGGTGGCCGAGAAACGGGTGGATGTGGCCTTTTCCATATCCGGCGGCCTGCATCACGCCGCGCCAACCCACGCATCGGGATTTTGCATCTTCAATGACCCGGCCATAGCCATCTCGTATTTTCTGGAACGGGGCATGCGGGTGGCCTACGTGGACGTGGACGCGCACCACGGAGACGGCGTTCAGGACGTCTTCTATGGAGACAACCGGGTGCTGACCATTTCGGTGCATGAATCGGGCCAGTACCTGTTCCCGGGCACGGGTTTCGTTTCCGAAAGCGGGACCGGCGAGGGAGCAGGCTTTTCGGTAAACATACCCCTGTTTCCGTACACCGAGGACGAGCCCTACCTGTGGGCCTTTCGCGAGGTAGTACCGCCCCTGATAAGGGCCTTCGCACCCGACGTTATGGTGACCCAGTTGGGCATAGACAGCTACCACTCCGACCCCATAACCCACCTGCAGCTGACCTCCAGGGGTTACGTGGAAGTCGTGAGGGAGTTCGCCAGGCTGGATTTGCCGTGGCTGGCCCTGGGGGGAGGTGGCTACGACATCGGCGCGGTGGCCCGGTGCTGGACCCTGGCCTACGGAGTGATGCTTGACACGGAATGGCCTGACAGTATCCCCGGTTCGGTATCCGGTGAGTATCCCTCGCCCAACCTGCGGGACACGGTGGCATTGGACGTGCCGGAAAACGTTCGCGCGCAGGGCCGCCAATACCTGGAAGACGGGGTGGCGCAGCTCAAACGGGAGGTATTGTCGCGGCACGGGCTGGGGTAGTCCGGCTGTCTCCTGAAAGGCAGGAAGGTGGAATAAGGGTGACTTGTGGTTGACAAGGAAGAGTTCCTTTTCAGGTGGTATCGCGCAAGCAGAAGGGCGGAAATGTAGCCAGGGCGGGTTTGAAACCCGCCCCTACCTGCTATAGACCACATGAATAGCAACGCTACCAAAAAGGCCAGCCCTGATTGGGCTGGCCCTGTTGCTCTAATGGGTCAAATTGGCGGTTAGTTGACCTGCTGCTCCTCTCCGAGGATTTCCCGGCCGGCGTCGCCTACGTTGGCCTCGATGCAGTCCATGAAGGCGCTGTAAATGGACTTCTTGATAGCATCCATCTTCCAGGCTTCAAATTCGGGGTCGGTCTGGTAGGTGTCCTTGAGAGCGGTCAGTCGCTCCAGCAGGCTGAGGTAATGATACTGAAGCGGCGTGACGGACTGGTGAACACCGCCGATTTCGAAAGTGTACTCGTTGCCTAGTACTTCCTGCCCTGCGCTGTCTGGTGCATTCATTTTTCTACCTCGAAGCCTGTCTGTGATGATGAGGCCGAACCAGCGACCCTATTACATAACGCCTATATTATATCAGAATCGCCGGCCCGCCGTAATGTAAGGAACCGGGTTATTTATACCTCTCTGAACTCGCCTTCCACCGTGTCGCCGCCATCGTCGGGGCCGCCCATACCGGCGTCACCGGCGGTGGGGTCGGTGGGACCGCCCGGGGTCTGTTGACCGTAAACGGCCTGCCCCAGCTTCTGCAGAGAGTTGTTCAGGTCGGTCATGGCCGTCTGCATCTCCGCCACGTTGTTGGCCTCTATGGCCGACTTTAGGGTGGTTATCTTGCCCTCCACCTCTTCCTTTAGGTCCTGGGGGACCTTGTCGGCGTTGTCCTGGAGCAGCTTCTCGGTGCTGTAAACCAGGGTATCCGCCTGGTTGCGGGTCTCGACTTCGGCGCGACGTCGCTGGTCCTCTTCCTCATGGGCCTTGGCGGCATCCACCATCTGCTCAATTTCGTCCTGGGAGATGCCCGAACTGGGCTGGATGACGATTCTCTGCTCCTTACCCGTACCCTTGTCCTGGGCGGAGACGCTGAGGATACCGTTGGCGTCAATGTCAAAGGTCACATCAACCTGGGGAACGCCCCGCGGCGCCGGCAGCAGTCCGTCGAGGATGAACCGGCCGATGGACTTGTTGTCCCCGGCCATGGGCCGTTCCCCCTGAAGCACGTGGATATCCACGCTGGTCTGCCCGTCGGCGGCGGTGGTGAAGGTCTCCGTCTTCTTGGTGGGGATGGTAGTGTTCCTGGAAATCAGCGTGGTCATTACGCTGCCCAGGGTTTCCAGCCCCAGGGTCAGAGGCGTGACGTCCAGCAGGACGATGTCGCCCACCTCGCCGCCCAGCACTCCGGCCTGGATGGCCGCTCCCATGGCCACAGCCTCGTCCGGGTTCACGGAACGGCTGGGCTCCTTGTTAAAAATAGACTTGACCTTTTCCTGCACGGCCGGCATTCGGGTCATGCCGCCCACCAGGATAACCTCGTCAATCTCGCCGGCGGACAGGCCCGAATCGGTCAGGGCCTGGCGGCAGGGAGACGCGGTCTGGTCAATGAGGCTGCCCACCAACTGTTCCAGCCTGGCGCGGCTCAGCGACTTGACCAGGTGCTGGGGGCCACTGGCGTCTGCGGTTATGAAGGGCAGGTTGATTTCCGTCTCCAGGGTGCTGGAGAGCTCAATCTTGGCCCGCTCCGCCGCGTCCCGCAGCCGCTGCAGGGCCATCCGGTCACTGCCCAGGTCAATTCCGGTCTCCTGCCGGAACTCCTGGATCAGCCACTCCAGAATCTTCTGGTCGAAGTCGTCACCGCCCAGGTAGGTGTCGCCGTTGGTGGATTTGACCTCGAACACACCCTCGCCCATCTGCAGGATGGTGATATCGAAGGTGCCACCGCCCAGGTCGAACACGGCGATGGTGGCGTCTTCATGGGTCTTGTCCAGACCATAGGCCAGGGAAGAAGCCGTCGGCTCGTTGATGATGCGCAGCACGTCGAGGCCCGCAATGGTACCCGCGTCCTTGGTGGCCTGGCGCTGGGCATCGTTGAAGTAGGCCGGCACGGTGATAACCGCCTGGCTGATTCGCTCGCCCAGCTTGGCTTCCGCGTCCTGCCGGATCTTCTGCAGCACAAAGGATGAAATCTGGGGTGGAGCGTAAGCCTGGCCGGACATCTCCACGTGGGCGTCGCCATTGGTGGCCTGCACCACCTTGTAGGGCAGCTTACCCAGGGCGCCCTGCACTTCCTGGTCGGTGAACTTCCTGCCCATCAGACGCTTCACCGAGAAAATGGTATTCTCCGGGTTGGTGACCGATTGCCGCTTGGCCACCTGGCCGATATATCGTTCATCACTGCGGGGATTAACCGCCACCACCGAGGGGGTCAGCCGCGCTCCCTCGGCATTTTCCACCACCACCGGCTCGCCGGCTTCAATTACGGCGGCCACCGAGTTGGTGGTTCCCAAGTCTATTCCAAGCACCTTTGCCATTTCGTACTCCTTCCCTCGCTAACTTTCGCTTTAAGATTGCTTCAAAAAATCAGGATGATTCCGCTTGGGCTCCTGGCCCACCAGGTTGCTATTTCAGAACCGGCGCTGGCTGTCCCAACGGGCTCTCAGGTCTACCTTTTCACCGCCATCCTAACCTTCCCCCGTCAAGGGGGAAGGGACTTGTTCAGAGGCGACATAAATCACTTACCTGGCGACTACTACCTGGGCCGCCTGAATCACTCGGTCCCGCAGGCGGTAGCCGTTGCGAAGGGCTTCCACCACGTAGCCCGACGGGTGCTCTTCGGAGTCCACAACGCCCACCGCCTCGTGCTGCAGAGGGTCGAACTGCGCCCCAACCGCCTCTATCCTGGACAGGCCCTCGGCCTCCAGTATCCCGTAGGCCTTGCGGTGAATCAGCTTTACGCCCTCCATCCAGGAATCCGCCGCATCGCCGTTGCCCGGTTCGGACAGGTGATTGATGGCCAGCTCCAGTTCATCAATTACCGGCAGCAGGTTCATTATCAGCCGCCGGTTGGCGTCCTGGCGCATCGTAATGCTTTCCTCTTCGGTGCGCTTTCGGAAATTCGCCAGGTCGGCGTGGACTCTTTGCACCTGTTCCCGGCTCTGGCCCAGCTCATCTCTCGCCTCGTCCAGGTCCCGGCGCAAAATCACCACCTGTTCGTCGGGAGGCAGGGCATCAAAATCAATAATAGCCTCAGGAGGCGGCGACTCGGAGTCAGACTGCGTCAGTTCTTCCTCGGGAATCGGGTCCGTCAGTTCTCCATTGTTATGGCCGTTAGTCATTCAGTTCCACCTTCAATTAAGGGAGTAGTCCTTTGTCACTTTACCCGCGCGGTTCCTCGGCTGGCAGATGCAGATTTCGGAGCAGTTGCGCCATGGCAGGCTCAACAATGGGCTCCACCGGGGTGCCTTCCGAAACGGATTGCAGGTACTGTTTGAACCCGCGCAGGTTTTCCACCAGGTTGAGGGCGAACTCGACGCCGGCCAGGTTTAGCCCCAGATTCTCCATCAAGTGCCGGATGAGGAATACCTTGCGTATGTCCTCCTGGGAATACAAGCGAAGCATGCCTACGGTGCGACCCGGATTTATCAGACCCAATCTCTCGTACTTTCGAAGGGTCTGAGGGTGCATGTCAAGGATGCGGGCCGCCACGCTTATGATGTAAACACCTTCCATTTCGGCGCCATACCCCTCGTCCCGTGGCTGGGAAGGAGTGTTGGGAGATGCTTCCCGGGAAGCATCCCGGGGCTGGCTGTTTGCTGCCCGTTCCAATTCCGCAGCTTCAGGCGCTGGCGGCGGCATTCGGAAGGACGACCCGTCCGGCTGGCCTGGCTGGTCAGTCTCTACCCTTATGCGAAATCGTTCGTACATCACTTCCCTCCCGGGAGCAGCGGAGAAAAACCCCGAACTGCGTTACAAGAAATATAATAAGACTTGACATTCTTTGTGTCAATCTCTATTATCCTTTAGCATTATTAGTAATGACTTGATTGGTGGCAAAACTCGTCAGTCGAAAAGGAGGTAAATGGCAATGTTGAATTTGAAGGGATGTCCCAGGTGCCAGGGAGCGTTGTACCTGGCTGCAGATATGTACGGCAGATATGTCAACTGCCTCCAGTGCGGGTTTACAAGGGACCTGCCGTCCCCCCAGGCTTCCACGGCCAAAGCAGGAGCGGCCAAAGCAGGGGCGGCCAAGCCCGTTTACCAGCCCGTGGAGCGTAAGGCGGCATAAGCGAGAAAGCAGTTTCGGACGGGCTATACGCCCGATGCAAGAGCGGTGACAAAGCCAAGGGGCTGTCAGGTGTTATGCTGACAGCCCCTTTCATTTGCGGCGGCTCTGAATTAACCCAGAGCTGTCCTTCTCTTCAGGCCAGGGAGTCGAACCGGCCCAAAAATTCGTGGGAGCCTCTCTCCCGAGGCAGCCGGGCAAATGCGAAGGAGTCGGGGAGAACGATACCTCCCGAAAAGACCATCTTCATTGCATCTTCCACCGTCAGGTCAGTCTCATACACATCATCCTCCACCACAATGGCCATGTTGCCGGAGGTGGGATTAGGTACCGTGGGCACGTAAACGACCACCAGGGACTCGCCGGTGGAAGGAGACACGGCCCTGCCCGTGACGAATCCCAGGGCAATCATGTCTTCCCTGGGCCACTCAATAAACACGACCCGGCTGAAGCGGTACTGGGAAGACATTACCGCCGCCACGGTTTGGGTAAGACCGTAAATGCTGCCCACCACGGGAGTCTCGTTCAACACCCTGCCGGTCAGGTCGAAAGAGCGCCGGCCCAGGCGACAAGAGACGGCAAGCCCCGTCAGGTAGAACAGGATGGCCAGGATTATAAGGCCGACACCGGTGAACGTAAGGCTGCCAACAAATGGGGCCTCCCAGGGGAGGTATTTGATCAGGGGATGTACGAAGCTGTCGGCATAGCCAATGATTATCGCCATAACCAGGATGGTGACCAGCAGAGGAAAGAGCTCCATGAGTCCGCCAATGGTCTTTCTCTGTACATGGCGTTCCAGTCGCCTGACTAAACCGAATCTCCCGTTTCCCGCAAGCTTGGGATCGGGAGGAGTCCCATTCGCAATCTCAGCCACAAATTACCTCCGGACGAGACTAGAAGCTATTTCAAAACCCCTTCCCCCATGAAGGAGGAGGGTCCGGATTGGGGTGACAGCCTCAACTAAGTTTCTACTGCCTGTGATTTCATGCCCGCCTGCGATTTTCGAAATCGCGGCCCGGGCCCCTCGGCGACTTTTCGCATCATTCCGGACCAGGTCCGGAACCCAGGCTCTACAGCCTTCAGGCCGCACCCATCAGGCTCGAATTCCTGGTTCCGGTTTCGTCCAGAGACACGCCCAGGATGTTTTGAGGACACCCGATCAGGCAACGGGAAGCGGCAGGCGAAAGCAGGCAGGCTTGAGGGGTGTCAAGGTGATTACCGTCACATACCCAACATCATAGTGGAAGGATGATACAACAAATCAGATACCAGGAACACAGATACCAGGAATACGGATTGCCGTATACGGGGAAAGCCTCATCGTGACGGGACAGGAGCGTCCGGTGAGGTGGGTTGAGAGCCCTGGATTCCACGGGCGCTTTACCTGAATGCTTCCGTCACCAAGCCCGCACAAAAGTCCGATCAACAGCCGATTCTACAGCCGACTCAACAGCCCGTTTCCGGCCAGCCCCCGGAGAGTATAATAAGCTGAAACCGGTTTGGGGGGTGACCAGTGGCCAAGATTAAACACATTGCCATTACCTGCGAGGACCCGGACTCGGTGGCCAGGTTTTACCGGGAAGGATTCGACCTGACTGAAGTGGCCCGAAATGACCGGCAAATCCAGCTCACCGACGGCGACATTAACCTGACGATCCTCAGGTGGAAGACGAGAGAGGACGCCGACGTGGGTCCTGATGGAGAAAATTACAGCGGCATCCATCACATTGGTTTCCAGGTGGACAGTCTTGAAGAGACGGGCGCACGGTTGCAGAAGCTCGCCGGCGAGGAGATTGTCCGCCGCGAGATTGCGGGACCGGGCGAGGCCCGTCCGCCCCGCGCCGAGGAAAAATGGTCGGGGCCCAATGGACAGGTGCTGGATATTTCGGTACCTGGATGGCTGCACCGGCTCCCCCCGGATTAACGGATAGCCGGCGCTTCAGCAGGTTCAATCGGGAATCCTACCATCAGATATCCCGCAGGCCCCCAAGGCTACCCTATTCCAGGCGGCAACCAATTGCGCGAGGCAATCACAATGAGAGCAACCTGCGTTACCCATATCGGAATCTGCGTGAGGGACATGGACCGCTCCCTGGCCTTCTATCGGGACATACTGGGCATGACGGTCCTGGGAGACCGCATGACTGACCCCACCGAGGGGGGACGGCTGCATAATTACCGGCGGGAACGGCAGGCGCGCCGCTGGGTAAGCCTGGCCTACGGACCGGATGCCGCACCCACCCTGACCCTTACCAGCCATCCTGGCGACGACCCGGACGGCGAGCCCATCAAGCTGGACGAGGTGGGAATCAGCCACCTGTCCTTCGGTGTGGAAGACGTCAAGGGACTGACCAGGGAACTCCTGGAAAAGGGCGTTCAACTGGCCGGCCCCATGGAGTCATTCACCGATGCTGACGGCAACATCAGAAGCATTTACGTAAAGGACCCGGACGGAATTCTTGTGCAGTTCAATACGCCGCATTAAGGGGTGACGTCAAATCCATCCGTTTTCCGTTCTCGAAACGGAATCCAGAAGCTTGACGTCGTAAATCGAAAGCGTGCGTTGGCGACCCTGGATTCCGGCCTTCGCCGGAAAGACGAAAATGGCAATTTGACGACGGTCCCCTGGCGAATACAGGCATAGCGGGTTATTCCAGCGCAGAGTGACACCAGAGGACTCTACCCGTCAGGGTATCACCCTTTATTTCCGAACCCGCCGAAGGCCGACAGCACAACCTGACCATCTGAGGGCGAATCGCGATACGCCCGTGCCCCATTGCTCCTGTAATTACCTCTGTATCCCAGTCTCCAAGTTATACCCCTTAGAGGAGTGCAAAGTCCTGCCGGAAATCGCCTGCCCGGCATGTTGGCATACCAGGGCAATCGCGTCTTAGTTTGGCTGTAGGCGCAAGGTGAAAGTCACGTCGTCCTGAGATTGCCGAAGGACCCAAAGACTGTCCTCCAAACCCGGTTAAGGGTCCGAAAGCCTGATTGTAGGATGGAGTTTAGATCCTTCGCTTCACTCAGGATGACAGTGGTGAGTACTCAGGATGACAGTCGTGGGTGTTCAGGATCACATTGACTCAAGACGCGATTGCTTTGGTTGGCATACTGAGAAACGCCCCGGCCTGTTGGGCCGGGGCGTAAGCAATGGCTAACAGAACAATTAGGCCCCTAGCGGGTAAGCTCGGGCCAGAAGCGCTCTTCCTTCCAGGGGTCGGCGTTGTTGTTGTAGCCGCGCTGCTCCCAGAAGCCGGGCGAGTCTTCCAGCATGGGTTCCAGGCCGTTAATCCACTTGGCGCTCTTCCAGGCGTAGCGGCTGGGGACGATGAGGCGCAGGGGCCAGCCGTGGTCCTTGCCCAGCTCGGCGCCGTTGTGGCGGTGGGCAAGAAAACCCTCCTCCAGCACCATGTCCAGAGGCAGGTTGGTGGTGTAGCCACCGAAGCAATGGGCCATCAGGAATCTGGCTTCGGGCTTGACGCCAGCCAGTTCCAGGACGGTGGAGGCGGGTACGCCCTCCCAGGTCTGGTCCAGGGCGCTCCACTGGGTAACGCAGTGGAAGTCGGCGTTGAGGGTCACCCATTCCAGCTCTGTGAACTCCTTCCAGTTGAGGCTGATTTCCCGGTTTACCACTCCAAACACACGGAAAGTCCAGGAGCTTATGTCAACCTCGGGGCGGGAACCGTAGGTGAGGACGGGGAATTTCTTGCTGAGAAACTGGCCGGGGGGAACGCGTTCCCCCTGGTCGGGAGCTTCTTTAACCTGGTCGGGGCGTTTCAAGCCGAATTGAGGTTCCAATTTGTTCAACCACCTGTCAATTGCTTCGGTAATACGCATGGCTCAGGGGCCCATATTAGTAGGACGCGAGCGGGGAGTCAAACGACATCTTCGCTCACGCTCATCGTGACCGTTCCCTCTTGACGGGGGAAGGTATTTAGAAGTGGCTTCTAGTGAACCATCCGCTTTGAAATGGTGGGTGGCAACAATGTTTCGCCTTTCCAGCCTGGACCAGAGATCAACGAATTTCGCGAGGTTCCCGCCTGCGCGAGAACGACGGTTAAATCCCAACCCATCACTTCAATAGCGATCAACTACTAGGGATTGGCGAATATCGTACCCGCGGGACCGTCCGTAATACGTCCGACCACGCTGGTGCAGGGGGTACCTTCGGCGGTCAGTTCCGCCAGCAGTTTCTCCTCTTTGTCCCCGGCCACGGCCATGAGCAGGCCACCGGAAGTCTGGGCGTCGCACAGCAGCAACTGATCGTTGTCCGACAGGTCGGGGTGCCAGCGAACGGCATCGGCCACGCTGTCCCGGTTGCGACCGGTGCCGCCCGGGGCAATGCCCTGCTCCAGCAAATCCCAGGTTCCGGGCAGGGTTGGCACCTGGCCCAGGTTAATCTCGGCGCAGACGCCGCTGCCCTTTACCATGGACTTCAGGTGTCCCATCAGGCCGAAGCCGGTGATGTCGGTGCAGGCATGGACACCAACCCTGGTCATGGCCTCGGATGCGCCCCGGTTCAGGGCAGCCATGTTGTTGACGGCGCCCTGCAGAACCTCCGGGTCAACCCTTCCCTGCTTGCCGGCGGTGGTGATGATGCCGGTACCCACGGGCTTGCTGAGAATGAGCGAGTCGCCCACCCTGGCTCCCGCGTTGGTTGTCTGCTTGCCGGGCTCCACGATGCCCACCACGGAGAGGCCGTATTTGGGTTCCGGATCGTCCACTGTGTGGCCGCCCACGATGAGGCACTGGGCCTCGGCCGTCTTGGAGTACCCTCCCCGCAGGATCTCACCCAGGATCCCCTTGTCCAGAGCGGCGGGAAAGCCGCAGATGTTGAGGGCCACGAGGGGCTTGCCGCCCATGGCGTAAACGTCGCTCAGCGCGTTGGCGGCGGCAATGGCCCCGAACTCGAAGGGGTCATCGGTGATGGGCGGGAAGAAGTCCACCGTCATAATCAACGCGGTGTCGTCGTTGATGCGATACACGGCGGCGTCATCTCCCGTTTCGGTACCCACGAGGAGGTCGGGATGGGTGAGCTGGGGGAATTGGCTCAGGACCTGAACCAGGTCCTCAAGGCTTATCTTGGCGGCTCAACCGGCACAGTGAGACAGCTCGGTGAGACGGACTTCGCTGCTTTGCATTAATGGCCTCCTGTGGGCAATGGGGTCAAGGGACCTGGGGAATTGCGTCCCCAAAAGTGTACCACGAAGAGAAGAAGGCAGGGGGGCTGCGGGAAGGGGCCAGGGTCTTTCGATTGTTGCCGGGACCGTGTTGCCGGGATCGTTCGTGGTGAGTTTGTCAAAGGGCCGCCCGCTTATGGTTCGACAAGCTCACCACGAACGGACTGGACAGGATGCTGTCGAAAATCGACAGACCCTGGGGAAGGGGTAATTCTCGTGAGCAATCACATTCTTGGGTAACCTCAGGCAGGGTGAAGCCGAAGCTTCCGGAAGCCAACCCAACGAACCCGGCGAACCTCTGAACTAGTCCCCTCGCCCCTGGTGGGAGTGGGTTAGGGTGAGGGGGGAAATGGCCATTCGCAAATATCACCCCCATCCTGACCTTCCCCCATCAAGGGGGAAGGGACCTATTCAGAGGATTCCCAGCAGCCCGTCCGAGGATTGCCTGTCCGGCACGGAGAATCACTTAGATTTATCCCCAGTTTCAGATATGGATATTCTTTGTGTATAATTCGTTTTCATCAACTAGGCGGGTGACAAATGCAGGACTCTCCAGAGCCGAGGACACGAGAAGCAGTCGACTGGTGGCTTAACCAGTGGCGCCTGGATGATGTAGCTTCAGGCAATGAACCCCTGTCCCGGGAAAATATCAAGAAGTTAATCTGCGTAAATGGGGGGCATGGCGCGGGTCTGGACCTGTCTTTTCGCAATCTGCATGCGGCCGACCTGTCCGAATGCAATCTCCGGGAAACCTGCTTGCGGGGCGCAGACCTGGGGCATACCGACCTCAGAGACGCGGACCTGTTCCGGGCTGACCTCCGGGAGGCCGACCTTTTTCGGGCCGACCTGCGCGGCACATTCATGAGAGAAGCTCAGATGGAGAGGATTTTCCTGGCGGGCGTCAGGATTGATGAGCAGACCGACCTGGCGGACATCTCGTGGGGACAAAAGCACATCAACGAATGGGAAAAAATCGGGTTTTATGGAAATGCCCGGGCAGTCTACCGGCAGCTCTTCACATGGCATAAGAATCGGGGATATTCGGATGTCGCCGGCGAGTTCCTATACCGCGACTGGGTCTGCAGACGCCTGGAAGCCCAAAGCGCACTTTCTGATGGAATAAGTTGGCGCAGCCCCTGGCGCATTCCGGGGGCGCTCAATTTGCTATGGTGGAAAGCCCTGACGGCCTTCCTTTTCCTGGCGACTTTTGAGTTGCTTTTCGGCTACGGCGAACGTCCATTCCGGGTATGCTTCGCCGCCGCCCTGGTGGTACTGGTCTTCGGTGTAATTTACTTCCTCTATCCCTTGTCGGAACTCGGTCCACTTGGCAGCGCCGACCTTTCGTCTCGCTTATGGCACTCCTTCTATTTTTCCCTGGTTTCCTTTACAACCCTGGGCTATGGCGGGTGGGTCGGGCACCCCGACTCGTGGATTCGCAGCCTGGGCAGCATAGAATCGTTTATCGGCCTGTTCATCACGGCCATGTTCCTGGTGACTTTTACCCGCAAGTGGACCAGGTAGCGGTAGAATCCGGAGGATGCCGCGGATTGCAGGCTCCTGAGACTGCTAATGGGAGCATGATTGCAAGTCGAAACCAATTGCAGTAGCTGTTCGGAAATGAGGGAAATACCCTCCTCCACTCCCCGACATTGTAAGGGCGCTTGGCCATCCGCCCGTACCGCCTGCCCAGGTTCGAGGTTCACGCCTGCGCGGGAACGACGGGTTTTCCCCAACTGGCATCCTCGACTCTGAACTGTTATTAATTAATTCGGGAATTATATACTTGATTACCCACGGCCCGATTTTTCACCCCACGACGGGCCGG
>VXOH01000002.1 GCA_009840135.1 Chloroflexota bacterium
ATATTGGGCTGGGGTTTGACACTGTTCCCCGATTACCTGGAGGCCTTCTTCCACAGTAAGTACTCCGACCTCCAGGGCTACAACGCCGGAGGCTACGACAACCCGGAATTTGACCGGCTGGCTGACGAACTGGTAGCTGAAACAGACGTGGGCCGGGCGCAGCAGCAGGTCTTCAAAATGCAGGAATTTCTGGCCGAAGAACTGCCTTATGTGACTTTATTCACCACGCCTATCGTGGAAACCTACCGCAGCGACAAGCTGGAGTTCCCTTACACGGATAACCTGGGAGGCCTGCAAAACGTAGGAGCGCTGACCGGCACGGTACAGTTCAAATAGTGAAGGATGGCATTCGTAAACCCGTCATTCCCGCCAGGTTGGGGATGACGGGTTTCGATAGTTCAGCGTCCCGGAACTTCCCAGCCTAACCACAAGTTTCAGGAGTTTGCCCCTACATGACCGGCTACCTGGTCCGCCGCGCGGGACAAATGGTCCTAACCCTCTTCCTGATTATTACCTTCGCCTTTTTCCTGGTGCAGGCCCAGCCGGGTGACTACGCCACCTTTTACGCCCTTGACCCGGATATTCCTCCTGAGGTTAAACAGCAGCTTCGCGCCTCCTTCGGGCTTGACAAGCCCCTGTGGGAGCAATATCTCATTCACCTCAAGAACACCGTCACCGGTGACTTTGGGGTGTCCTTCGGCCATTTCCCTCGTCCGGTGATGGACGTACTGGTGGAGCGGGTTCCCCGGACGGCGGTGCTGTTCCTGAGCGCTACCGTGTTGTCCTTCTATATAGGATTCTTCCTGGGCAAGGCTATTGCCTGGCGCCGGGGAGGCTGGTTGGAATACACCGCCACCATTTCCGGCGCCACCCTGTTCACCGTGTTCACGCCCGCCTTCGCCCTGATGATGATCTGGATTTTCGCCTTCCGGCTGGGATGGCTGCCGGTTGGCAAGTTTCTTGACCCGTTGGTGTGGCGTCACGCCGACGTCAGCGCCAACTACGTTTTCGGACAAATGCTGCTGACGGCCTTCCTGTTTACCGCTTTCGCTTTCCTGGTGCTCTACCTGTTGAAGAGGACTGGCAGGGTGGGCCTGGCTCGATGGGCCGGTCCGCTGATTGCCGTCGGGGGAGTCGCGGCCCTGTTCGTATGGTCTTTCTCGGGTGTAGGAGGGTTGGCCCTGGACATCCTGAAGCACATGGTCCTGCCCATCGTCACCCTGACCCTGATTTCCTTCGCCGGTACCATGTTGCTGACCCGGAACAGCATGCTGGAAACAGTCAGGGAGGATTACGTCATGGCGGCCCGGGCCAAGGGTCTGCCCGAAAAAATGGTGCGTGACCGTCACGCCGCCCGCAACGCTCTGCTGCCCGTGGTTACCAGCCTGGTGTACAGCCTGGTTTTTGCCATAGACGGCAGCGTAATTATCGAGGTGGTGTTTTCGTGGCCCGGCACGGGTCTTACCCTGCTCCAGGCGGTCCGTACTGAGGACCTCCCCCTGGTAATGGGTGCGATGGTGTTTATCGGCCTCTTTTCCTTGCTGGCACACGCCATTGTTGACGTCCTCTACGTATATCTTGATCCGAGGATTCGCTACCAGTGATTACTCCGCCCAATTACCCTGGGATTCCCGGCGCTTCTCCCGGAACTCCTCCCGGGCCGCCGGACTTGGATGTGGGAAACAGCCGGTTCCGCCTGGCCCTGGCCAGAATCCGCCTGGCCTGGCGGTCCTTCCGCGGCGCCTGGTCCATTTACCTGGAAAGCCGCATCGGCGTCCTGTCCCTGTTGATAATCGGAATGTTTGCGTTGATGGCCGTGGCCCATCCCGTATTGATGCTGACAATCTGGGACTCGGGCACCTATGACCCGGTGACCGGCTACGCCTTTGGCCAGTCGCAGCAACCGGCTTCACCTTCATGGCGGCATCCACTGGGCACCGATCCCCTGGGGAGGGACGTATTGAGCCAACTGCTGTGGAGCACCCGCTCCGAGTTTGTGCTGGGAATTACCGCCGCCCTGGTAACGGTCGCCATCGCCACCACCGTGGGAGCGGTGGCCGCTTACTATGGGGGGATCATTGACGCCTTCTTCATGCGGTTGGCCGACCTGATAATTGCCCTGCCGGGCATCTCCCTGCTTATAGTGCTCAGCGCCCTGTTCAAATTGAACCTGTTCTACCTGGCCCTGGTAATCGGCGTCCTGGGAGGATTTGGCGGCACGGCCATAATCCTCAAGTCCCAGGCCTTGAGCATCAAGGTTAAGCCCTACATCGAGGCGGCCAGGGTGGCGGGAGGCGGTCACTTCCATATCATTCTGGTACACATAATCCCCAACCTTTTGCCCCTCTCACTGCTCTACATGATGTTTACCGTAACCAGCGCCATTTTCGCGGAGGCGGTCCTTTCCTTCCTCGGTCTGCTGGACGTAAGGATGAGCTGGGGCATAATGATTCACACCGCAAACACGGGGGGTTACCTCATGGGCGGCACCCGTTACTGGTGGCTGGTCGTACCTGCCGGAGCGTCAATCACCCTGTTGTGCAGCGCCTTCTACATGGGGGGCCGGGCCCTGGACGAAGTGGTCAATCCCAGGTTGAGGCGGCGCCACGACTAAGCCGTTAAGCGAAGGAGCGGGTGACAGCAAGAGTGGCAGCTAAGATAAATGGACCTCTCCTCAAGGTGGAGGACCTGACCCTGCGATACTTGACCAGGGGTGGTGAGGTACGGGCGGTAGAAGGCGTGAGTTTCGAGCTGGAGCAGGGGCAGGCGCTGGGCCTGGTGGGAGAATCAGGCTGCGGCAAGACCTCGGTGGCCAATTCGCTGATGCGGCTGCTGCCGGATAACGCCAGGCTGGCCGGCGGGCAGGTATGGCTCAGGGGAGAGGACATATTTGCCCTGGAGGAGGACGAAGTACGGGAATACCGCTGGCGTCGGGTGGCCATGGTGTTCCAGGCGGCCATGAATTCCCTGGACCCGGTTTACAAGGTTGGCCAGCAGATAGTGGAAGCCATCGAAGCCCATGAAATTGAAGGCACAATTTCGGCAGCCCGGGAACGGGTGGCCCGCCTGTTCAGGCTCGTAGGGCTGGACCCTGCTCTCATGGACCGTTATCCTCACGAGTTCAGCGGCGGGATGCGGCAAAGGGCCGTTATCGCCATGGCCCTGTCCTGCGACCCTGCGGTTATCATCGCCGATGAGCCCACCACGGCCCTGGATGTTATTGTCCAGGACCGGATACTGAGGGAGCTAAAGGCCATACAGCAGCAGCTGAACATGGCAATAATCTACATCAGCCACGACATTGCGGTTGTTGCCGAAGTTACCGACCGCATTGGGGTGATGTACGCCGGTCATCTCGTGGAGTATGGCAATACTGCCGACGTTTTTCGCGCTCCCCTGCATCCATATACCGATGCGCTGCTGGGGTCCTTCCCCAGCGTTACCGGTGAGCGGCGGCCCCTGGCCGGCCTTTCCGGTGAACCGCCCAATCTCATAGACCCGCCTGCCGGCTGCCCCTTTCACCCTCGCTGCCCGAGGGCCACCCAAATCTGCCAGGAGGAATTTCCGCCCCAGGCATGGGAGGGAACCCAATGGGCAAAATGCTGGCATCCCATGAATGCTGGAGCCGAGGCGCCATCGGATGTGGAGTTGGAAGCAGCTTCGGATGTTGGCATAGTGGAACAGTCCGCTCACGGTGAGGGAGGGTAGCGGCCTTGGCCATAACAGGAACCGAACCCTTGCACACCGGAGCGCTTCTGTCGGTTGCCGGTTTGACCAAGCGCTTTCCGGTGGGGCGCCATCTCTTTCGAAAGGCGACCAGCTTCATTCACGCAGTTGACGACGTTACCTTTGACCTGGAACCGGGGGGTAGCCTGGGCCTGGTGGGCGAGTCGGGTTGCGGCAAAACAACGGTAGGTAAGCTCCTGGTTAAGCTGTTGGAGCCAACTTCGGGAGAGATTCTGTTCAGGCTTCCCGGCCTGGCGGACCATGCTGTACCCGACGACCCGTCGGAACTGAACGAACCTGCTGTGGACTCTGCATCCATCGAGGGACGGCAACTTCGCGCCTTCCGGCGGCGGGCCCAGATGATATTCCAGGACCCCTACGAGTCCATGAATCCCCGGCGCACCATCTACGACACCATTGCCGAGCCCCTCTCCGTGCAGGGCATGGGCACCCTGCTGGACCGGGTGGACCGGGTATCGGAGATTCTCGACCAGGTAGGGCTTACCCCTCCCGCTACATTTCTCTTCCGACACCCCCATGAATTGTCCGGGGGGCAGCGACAGCGGGTGGCCATTGCCCGCGCCCTGGTAGTTGGTCCTTCCTTCGTGGTAGCCGATGAGCCCACTTCAATGCTGGACGTATCGAGCCGCACCGGAATTATGAACCTGATGCAGGGGCTGGCCCAGGACCTGGGAGTTGCCTACCTCTACGTGACCCACGACCTGGCGGTGGCCCGCTACATGTGCCACCGCATAGCCGTAATGTACTCTGGGAAAATAGTGGAAATAGGTGAAACCGAAGAGTTGCTTAAGAATCCGCGGCATCCCTATACCCGGGCCCTGCTCTCGGCCGTGCCCCTGCCCGACCCCGGCTCGACCCGGGAACCGCCAGATATCCGGGGAGAACTTACGGCTCCCATTGACCCGCCAGCCCGCTGCCGTTTCTTTGACCGGTGCCCCATGGCCACCGAAAATTGTCGAACCAGTCCCCACCCCCCCACGGAGGAAAAGTCACCCGGGCACTGGGTGGCATGCTACGAAGTATAGTCTTGGCAGTTCCAGGCACAGGAAGGGGACTGCGGTCAAGGCGGTCCCCGCTACGTTTCGACATTTGCCCCGGCCCCACAGGAGCCTGTTGGGCAGTTCGCATGAAACTACTGGAGAGCTTCCACTATGGTGTTCACGTTGTATCGCATGAAGTCCATATAGTTACCGGCCTCGCTATCCGGCTGGCCGAGGGAACCCGTATAGAGGGTGCCAACCAACTGGGCGCCCGTCTCATTGGCGATTTGCTGCGCAAGGCGGTTGCTGTGCGATCTCTCCGCGAATACCGCCGTTGCTCCCGAATGCTCAATGGTTTCTATCAGCTCCGCCAGGTCCCGGGCTGAAGGTTCCGCCTCCGTCGTGACCGGGAGAATCGCTCCCACCACGGTGAAGTGGTAGCGCTGGGCGAAATACTGGAAGCTGTCGTGGGACGTCACCAGCAGCCTCTCCTCTTCCGGCAGGTTTGCCACCTCCGCCACAATCCAGTTATGCAGTTCATCCAGCTGCCCGTTATAGGCGAGAGCGTTGTCCCGGTAATAGGACTGGCCTTCGGGATCAATGCCGGACAGGCGGGCCGCTATGCTGTTGACGGCCTGCTGGACTCGCACCGGGTCAAACCAGAAGTGGGGGTCCAGTTCGCCGTGGTCGTGGCCGTGGTGATGGCCGTGACCTTCCTCCTCGTGGCCGTGACCCTCTTCTTCGTGACCCTCCGTCTCGCCAAGGATCCCGACGTAGGCTATTTTTACCGGTGTTCCGTCAACCTCCCAATCGTTCACCACCTCCAGGTCGTGGTCGTCCAGTTGCAGAACGTGGCCTCCCACGGAGTCAGTGACAAAAACGGCTCCGGGGGCCAGGGCTATGTGAGGACGGGCCCAGAAACCGGTTTCGACCGGAGTGACCAGGGCGTCCACATTGGAAGCGGTCACGGCCAGGTCATGGGTGTCATATTGCCTGATCTCTCCGTCACTCATGACCACCACCAGGGACTCGCCGTCTCTGCTGAGAGCCGCCTGGATGGGGCGAAGCTCTTCGGAGGCGGGAATCACCTGCTCCATCTCCCCTTCTTCCGGTTCCACAACATATAACCCCACCGACGAACCCAGAGCAAAGAAGTGGTCAACCCCGGGCGCGCCCCAGACCGAAGTCAGCCGGAAATCTTCGGGAGATCCGGCGGGAGCGGGAATGAATGCATGAGAATATTGCCCTCCCTCGGCAGCGACGGCCAGCACTCCCCCGGTACAGCCGAAGACCGCCAGGTGTCCATTGCCAGCGTCCCCATGCAGGTCAGGGCAATTACCCGCAGTGTAGAGAATCTTCCCGGTGAGATCACGGATGTGGACGGTGCGGGGCAGACGATACTGCTCCGGGTTTGAATCGTAATTGGGATGCTGCGCGGTTACGGCAAACAGGTCGTCTTCCAACGGTAAGGCAGCCCCGTGGTGCGGCCCGGCATTGATACGGGGAGGATCGTAAGAACTTCCCTCTTCTTCGAGCTCATGCTCGTTTAGCAGGACGACCTCGCCCGAACCATCATAGAAAACCGTTGCCCACTCCTCGCCAACGTACAGGTGGACTGGCCGGTCGCCGGTCAAGTCCAGTCCAACGTTGCTGAGTTCCCTTGAGACCATATCAAAGTGGTCTCCGTGGGCCTCCAGGTACAGTCCTCCATCAATCACGTTGACGGCGTTGGCGTCGCTCGAAACGGCAATTGCGAAGCGACCGCTGTGGGTGGCGTAAATGCGGCCGGCCCTGCTGCCCAGGTCCAGAATATCCTGCTCCAGTTCATCGTGGTCGAGTTCGATTACGGAAACCGCACCCGTTTCTCCGTCGCCAACTATCAGGCGGCCCGGGGGAGCGTCAGCTGTGCCGTGCCCGCCAAAAATTTCGACAAAGTCTATTGGGTCAACGGCCTCGCCCAGTTCAATGACTTTTTCCGGGTCCTGGGCTGCATTTTCCACCAACTCTGTGAGCCAGCCTCCTTCCAGAGACAGTCCGATGCTGAGAACCATGTCGGCGTCAGCAATTTGCGCCACGTCCCTGGCCCCGGGTTGGTATGTGTGCGGGTCTGCGTCAGCGGGCAGTAAGGAGAATACCTCTACGCGGCCTTGACCGACCTGTCTGACCCAGTCGGCAACTATGTTGCTGGTAGTGACGATCCTGATGCCCGTTGGCGCCGGCTCCGAAACTTCGGGAGTCGTTACAGCCACGGAAGCCTGGGGTGAAGGAGCATTGACCTGCTGGGTTGGGACCTGCTGGGTTGTGGCAGGTTGAGTTGTGGCGGGTTGATTGCTGGCCTGCTGAGTCGTGGGCTGTTGAGAGCCAGATTCAGAAGCGGGATCAGAGACAGGTTCAATAGAAGATTGAGCTGCCGTTGCCGGCGCTTCGGTTGCCGGCGAAGGAGCAGTGGGCTGCTCACTTCCGCAGGCTACCGCCAGAAGGAGGGTTCCAATCAATAATAGCAGGGATGTGCTAATGGAGAGCCTCTTCATTGCAATTCTACTCCAGTCTTGATTTAGGCAATATGGTGGGAGCTACGGCAACTGAGTAACATTGGCATAAAGTATCAACTAATCTCAAGCTAGTAGTCCTACAACTATGAAATGCTGGGTTATGTTCCGCTCACCCTGAGCCTGCGGAACGTCCGCCTTGGGCGGGTAGAAGGGCCGCCGATTCATGGTTCGACAAGCTCACCACGAACGGACTCCCATTCCAACCGTCAAACCAATGTTGGCCTACTGGGTTGGATTTGCATTTCGACCGGCCTCCGACGTAGGGGCGATTCGCGAATCGCCCCTACGCTCCGGGCAAGAACCCTCGGGTTGCAGCGGCAAAGTACAGTAAGTCCGCTTCCAGGCAAATGTAGCTTTCGCTTCGGGTTTAGTTTAGTGCCAGGGCAGGGTCCTCTACGTGAAATTGTTGAGGAACGCAAAATTTTGGCTATTGAGACTTAGTTTTGTCAATACTTGGTCCAAGTTCCTTATTGCATCGCTCTCTGTTTTGTGGGGCAGGTTAGTCGGTTGCTGACGCGCCGGCGCTGGCAGTTTGAATCATTTTGAAATGGGCTTGTAGAGAGGAGCTTAATCAATCCAGGCAGGGTGAGGGAGTCCCACGGCGCACCTTCCTGGCTGGACCGAAATTCGCTCCTAAAGCGTACCGTCAAAGCTGGTGCCGCCTGTCCGGCCAGGGAGGCAAGTGGGAACGATGCAGGTGTGAAAGCGATGGGTCTATAGGTCGAAGATCAACGCAAAGGCATGGATGTTGCCCAACGATTTCACTGGGTAATATCCATGCCCTGCACCGGATGTGCGATGAGAATAGGTTTTGGCCAGGGCGCTATAGCTGCATCGAAGAGGCGCTGCGAACGGGTCTGCCTGCGCTGGCAGGGTGTACCTGCGTTAATGTAGCGGCCAGGTCGGCTATGCCCTGGCGGTACTCCTCCGTGTTCTCGGCCTGGCCGGGCAGGTCAATTACCCGGTGCTCGGTACTCAGTCCCCTGGCGTACCGTTCCCTCGGGGAGTTCATAAAGCCGTCGCCCGTTACCAGGAACAACACCCATTCGTCCTGGCTTTGCTGCCTTTCCTGGGCGGCGATAATGTCATTGCGTATGGTTTCGCTGGCAAAGGCCTCTGCCGTACAGACAACAATTATCTTTTCGTAGTGCCGGATCCACCGCTCAATTTCCTCCTCTTCCGAGGTGCTGCGCCGGTCAACCAGTGCGCTGCCCCGGGCGTTCTCCGGGAAGATCCAGCAGCGGGCGCCGTTATTGCGTAGATCGTTCTGGAGCCTGGTGGCAAAGGCCACATCTCCTGCCGCACAGGCGATAAAGTAGTCCCCGGACAGAGGTTGAGAGCCGGTTAGAGATTGCTGAAAGCCATCCAGCGTTTCGGGGGTTCCGATGCCTGCCAGGAAGGATGAGGGGATCGAGCCCCTGGAGCGAAAGAGGGAATCAACGCCCAGGGTGCTGGGAGCGTCATGCCTTACCGCGTCGAGACCCACCGCGTCACTCAGGTCGCAATTCTGCAATACCGTGTAACCGAAAATGCTGCCCGTCATATCGGCGCCGGTAAGCGGCGTGCTGTTGAACACTGCCTCGTAAAAGTCGCTTTCCCGAAATATGGCGTTGGTAAAGTTGGTGCGGGTCAGCGCGGCGCCGTTCAAGGTAGCCCCGGTAAGGTCGGCTCCGGTCAAATCTGCCCGGTCCAGGTTGGCGCGCGACAAGTTGGCTCCCCGCAGGTTGGCTCCGCTGAGATTGGCATCGGAGAGAATAATCCGGTCCATATCTGCGTTGCTGAAATCGGCATCGCGGCAGTCGGCCCCCCGCAGGTTGGCTCCGTTAAGAAGAGAACCTACGAACTTGGCCTCGCGCACGTCTCCCCTGTAAAGGTGAATTGGATTCAGGCGGCAGTCCGAAAGGTCGGCCCGCCGGAGCATGGCGCCCATCAGGTCCGAGTTCCGCATGTCCGCGCCGGTCAGGTTGACCATGGGGATCCGGGTGTGGCTCATGTAGCAAGCATTCAAGTCCATGAACTCGCCGGGATGCTCTTCCCGCCACTTGGCCACGGCATCCCGTCCCTGCCGTACTATTTGAACCTGGTCCATATTGGCCATAATCCTTCCTCTCCCGTGGTTTCAGCGTATGGGTGGGGGCGGTCCCCTTGGCAAGGGCTATGGTAGCTAGTAGAGATTATCAATGTCAACTTTGGGCGGCAGCCATTAAACGCCGGTGGATCCTTCATTCCCGTACCCTCCTTACCCTGCGCTGGCCACACCGCCCAAAGGTTGGCCAGCCAGCGGGGAGCGAACTCCGCCAACTATGGGGAAGGTCTGAACAAGTCCATCCCCTCATTGTGGTGGAAGGCCGGGACTCGGGTGGAAGTCGTCCGCCGTAGGGACGATTCGCTTATCGCCCCTGCCGCAACGCGAGAAGTTCTAACCGGTGCAGAGAGAACGGTGACCTATTCAGATGTTCCTCGGGAACAAATACTCTGAACCCTTATGGCAAAGGAAGGTGGCCAGGCCTGCCCTCAACAGACAAATTACGAAGACCTTCTGCTTCACCTACGGTAGCGCGGCTGAAGGTCGTTCTCCGCGCGGGGTATTTCCCGGACGGCCTCAGGGGGGCAAGGCAGGGGCGCCAAATCTGCGCTTGCAGCCCTCCCCGGCCTTCTCGCACCCCAGCTGGAACTCAGGCTCATCGTAGTTGAGAAGTATCTCCGTATTGTATAATCCGGCAATGCTTCTAACGATAGACATCGGAAATACGGTGGTCACTATCGGCGTGTTTGAAGGTGAAAAGCTGCTATCCACTTTTCGCCTCTCCACCAATTCGCGCCGTCTGTCCGACGAATACGGATTGCAGCTGGTCAGCCTGTTGAATCTCAAGGGGATTGACCATTCCCGTATAGATTCGGCGTGCATTTGCAGCGGTGTGCCGCCCCTCACCGTGGTATTTACCGACCTGTGCAGAGCTTTTTTCGACGTCACGCCTTTGACCGTATCCGCGGGAGTGCGCACCGGCCTGCGTATCCTGTACGACAATCCCCGGGACGTGGGCGCTGACCGCATTGCCGACGCTGTCGCCGCAATCCAGCTTTACTCGCCTCCCCTGGTAGTGGTTGACCTGGGAACCGCCACTGTCTTCGACGTGGTTAACCGGGAAGGGGAGTACCTCGGCGGCGCCATCTCGCCGGGCATCAGTCTCGCCGCCGATGCGTTATTCTTCAACGCCTCCCAGTTGCGGCGGGTCGAGCTGGTGGCGCCCAGGTCGGTAGTTGGCCGGAATACCATCAACGCGCTGCAGTCCGGCCTGGTCTATGGTTACGCTTCCCTGGTTACGGGCATGGTAAACCTCATTAAGGCCGAGATCGGGCAGGACGCCCGGGTAATTGGTACCGGTGGCCTGGTTCCCGTCATAGCCGGGGAAACGGATGTATTCGACGACATTAACCAGGAACTGACGCTCATCGGCCTGCGGCTGATCTACGGAATGAACCAGGAAAAGCCGGCGCGCACAAGGAACCCGGCATCGCCTTTGTAATAATATATATGAAGCGAAGTCAGGGTCGGGATGACAGGCTTGGACTTCTATTCCGGTGAACGGAGGAGTGATGGCAGGGCCACTGGCCGGAAAGCACGTAGTTCTTGGCGTAACCGGCAGCATCGCCAGCTTCAAGGCCGTTGATCTGGCCAGCAAGTTGGTCCAGTCCGGTGCGCTGGTGGACGTGATAATGACCTACGGGGCCACCCAGTTCGTGACTCCGCTGGCCTTTCGCAGCATCACCCACCGGGAGGTTGTGACGGACACCTACGACGTGTCCTCGGAGTTTGCCAACGAGCATGTGGCCCTGGCCCGCCGCGCCGACATCGTGGTAATCGCCCCGGCAACCGTCAACTGCATCGCCAAGCTGGCCGTCGGCCTTGCCGATGACCCCCTGACCACCACCGTCATTGCCACTGCCGCGCCCCTGCTGGTGGCCCCCGCCATGGACGCCAACATGTTTGACCATCCCGCCACCCAGGACAACCTGGCCAAATTGCGGTCCCGAGGCGTGGCCATCGCCGGCCCCATGCCCGGTCGTCTTGCGTCGGGCCTGATGGGCATGGGGCGCATGGTCGAGCCCGTGGAACTGCTGGGCCACATCAGCGCCGCCCTGGGAAGGTCTGGCGACCTGTCCGGGCGGACCATCGTAATCAGCGCCGGCGGTACCCAGGAACCCATTGACCCCGTCAGGGTCATCACCAACAATTCCTCCGGCAAGATGGGATATGCCCTGGCCGAGGCGGCGAGGGACCGGGGCGCTCGCGCAGTGCTGGTAACGGCTCCCACGGGGCTGCCCAATCCGCCACTGGTGGAGGTGGTGAATGTCCGTACTGCCGAACAGATGGCGTTGGCAGTTGAGGAGCAGGTAACGGTAGCCGATGCCCTGGTAATGGCTGCTGCGGTGGCAGACTACAGGCCGGCGACGGCCGCCGAGCAGAAGATCAAGAAATCCGACGACGAGTTGTCCATTGACCTGGCCAGGACAAGGGACATCCTGGCCACGGTGCAGGGCAGCTTCCTGCGAGTGGGATTCGCCGCCGAGAGTGAAAACCTGGTGGCCAACGCCTCGGACAAGGTAAGACGAAAGTCCCTGGACCTCATAGTCGCCAATGACATAACCGATGCCGACAGCGGTTTTGGTTCCGACACCAACAGGGTGGTGCTGATAGACCGCCAGCTCAACGTCGAGGAATTGCCCCTGCTTACCAAGTACGAAGTCGGCCATCGAATCCTGGACAGAATCAGGGACCTGCTGGCGAAAGCCGACTAGAAAACGGAGCGTTTCAATGGACCCACAACCAATTGTTCTATCCGGCTCCAGGGTTCGGCTGGAGCCCATTCAACCCCGGCATGCCAGCGACCTGTACCAGGTTGGCAGGGATGAAGTCATCTGGCGTCACCTGACTACTCCGCCCTTTGGCAGCCTTGGAGATGCCGAGAACTGGGTCCAGATGTGCGTTAACCGCATGGCGGACGGCAGCAGGGTGCAGTTCGCGGTGGTGCTGCCTGATGAAAACAAGGCTATCGGGTCCACCGGCTACCTGGACATAGACCGGACGAACCGGACGCTGGAAGTGGGCATGACCTGGTACGGTTTGGACTACCAGCGCACCTTCGTCAATACCGAGTGCAAGTACACGCTGCTGAAGCACGCCTTCGACGACCAGGGAGCGCGCCGGGTCTGCATCAAGACCGATGTCAATAACACCCGTTCCAGGCGGGCGATTGAAAGAATCGGTGGTGTGCAGGAGGGCATTCTCCGGAACCACCGGATAAACCGGGATGGTTCCAACCGGGACTCGGTTTACTAC
>VXOH01000050.1 GCA_009840135.1 Chloroflexota bacterium
CTCGCGCTTCGCGCCCACTATGGCCTCGACCTGCCATCGCCCATTCAATACTGGAAGTTAATACGCAACGCGGTCCTGTTCCAATTTGGCGTTTCGATAAAGTCCAAGCGCCCGGTTATGGATTTGATCGGGCCCAAGGTGATGAATTCGCTGAGGCTGGGCCTGGCTGGCATGGTTATCACCCTGATTATCGGCATACCATTAGGCGTGCTGGCGGCGGTTAAACGCGATACCTTTTTTGACGGAGGGGCCAAACTGATTGCCATTCTGGGGCAATCGTTGCCCCAGTTCTGGGTCGGAATCATGCTGATCCAGTTTTTTACAGTCCAGCTGGACCTGTTGCCGGCTGCCGGCACCGGGGGAATTACCCACTACATAATGCCTGCCTTTACCCTGGGTTGGTGGGTGGCAGCCGCGGTAATGCGGCTCCTGCGCTCCAGCATGCTGGATGCGCTGGACGGCGAATACATCAAGATGGCCAGGATCAAGGGCTTGCCGGAATACAAGATAGTATGGAAGCATACATTCAAGAACGCGCTTATTCCGGTGCTGACCTTCGCCGGAACCTATCTGGCTACTTTCATTACCGGCGCTATCCTGGTCGAAACGGTCTTTGCCTGGCCGGGTCTGGGCCGCCTGGTTTATGACTCCATCATCTGGCGCGACTTTCCGACCCTTCAGACCCTGGTGATGATGATTGCCGTCGTGGTAATTACGGTTAACCTGGCGGTGGACATAGCCTACGCGTACATTGATCCCCGCATCCGTTACGACTAAAGAGGAGGGCGAGACTTGGCAACAACTACCACAACCCTGGCCCGCAGGCCCGCCCTCCTGGAAAGGAGCAGGCAGGCGGCGGAAAATCTGCGACGGGCGCCGCTGATACCTCTCTTCATCATAATAGTAGTGGTTTTCACGGCCACATTCGCTCCCTTGCTCACGCCGCACTCGACGACTACCCCATCCCTGGCGGACCGGCTCACGCCTCCGGTGTGGCAGGAGGGAGGGTCCTGGGAGCATCCCCTGGGCACTGACGCCCTGGGACGCGATCTGGCGACCAGGCTGATGTATGGCGGTCGTGTCTCCATGATGGTAGCCATATTTACCCTGGCCATAGGTGGGGGCATCGGAACCGCCATCGGGCTCGTTTCCGGCTACTTCGGCGGGCGCATAGACGCTGTCTTCATGCGCAGCGCCGACAGTACCCTGGCATTTCCCATAATTCTGTTCGCCATACTGCTGGTGGTAGCCGTCGGTCCCAACCTGGCCAACGTGGTAATCGCCATTGCCCTCGTCCTTTGGGCACGCTATGCCAGGGTGATTCGAGGAGAGGTGTTGGCGTTAAGGGAGCGAGACTTCATCGCCCGGGCGCGGGTGTCCGGTTGCTCCCACTTGCGGATTGTGCTCTTCCACCTGTTCCCCAACACGGTGAACACCTTGCTGGTGCTGTTGACCCTCCAGGTCGGCTGGGTGATTATCGTAGAGGCGTCGTTGAGTTTCCTGGGGGCGGGCATCCCGCCGCCCACGCCGGCCTGGGGCAGCATGGTTTCCGACGGGCGCGAATACGTGGACACTGCCTGGTGGGTATCGGCCATACCCGGCCTGGCTATCATGCTCACGGTGGTCGCCTTCAACCTGTTCGGCGACTGGCTGCGCGACACCCTCGACCCGAAGCTGCGCCAGGTTTAAAGGTCACCCTGGGCTGAGCAAGCCCATCGGAAAACGGGCTGGCACGACACAAGAAGGGGCGGGTTTCAAACCCGCCCCTGCCTGGGTTGTGTTCCGTTTTAGATGTTTAGGGGTCAGCAATGGTAGGGGCAGCCCTTGTGGCTGCCCTGTTCCGCCCTCAAACCCACCTGCATTGGTACCCTGCCCCTGACTATTGGATCCTCCAAAGTAGTTTTCGTCCTACCGAAAGGTTGCTGAATCAGTCATACCTCACCCGTTCTGAACTGCTGGGCCCCCAGGGCGGAGGCGCCACCACGTCCCAGTCGGAAACCACGTCCACCACGGCCGGGCGGTTGGAAGCCAATGCTTCCTCTATGGCGCTGGAAATGTTGGCCGGGTCGGTGACCCGGATGCCGAAGGCGCCCATGGACTCGGCCACCTTGGCCAGGTCCACGTCTGTAAACTGCCACATGGCGTCGGCGCTCATGCCGGGATAATTGGCATTGACCACCCGCTCGTCTCCCACGCGGCATTGATTAAGCGAGCGGTTGTCGTTCACAACAATAACGGCGTTTATGCCGTAACGGGTGGCCGTTTCCAGCTCGGAAACGTGGTACCAGAATCCGCCGTCACCGGTGAATGCTACCACCGGTCGGTCAGGCAGCGCGCACTTGGCGCCCAGAGCAGCCGGCAGGGCCCACCCCAGGGATCCTGCGGCCCGCATATATGCCTGCTCTGCATGGTGGAGTTCAATATATGCCCCGGTCCAGATGCCGGCGTGCCCGGTGTCGGATACCAGCATGGCGTCAGACGGTAGGTTGTCGGTAAATTCCTGGCAGAGGCGCTCCGGCCGAATTGGCTGTGCGTCTGAGTGAAAATCCGGGGCCACCTCATCTCGGAATTCCTGGACCAACTCCTCGGCCCTCTCCACCCAGTCAGCCCTGGACACGGGCTCAAGGGCTTCCACCAACCGCGAAACCGTGGCCTTGGCATCCCCCTGGATGGCCACCGAGGTTGGGAAGCTGCGTCCCAGCTCCGACGGGTCAATATCAATCTGGATCACCTTGGCCCCCGGTAGCGGGATGCGCCAGTCCAGGGTTACCTGGCTGCCCGTATGGCTACCAATGAAGATAGCCAGGTCCGCCTCCGCCACCACCCGGTTTGCGCACCAGCGCGAATAGGCGCCGCAAACGCCCACGGACAGGGGGTGGTTCTCCGGTATGGTACCCTTTGCGTTCAAAGAAGTAGCCACCGGGATGTTCAGCATCTCGGCCAGCTTCACCACTTCCTCCTGGGCTCCCGAGGAAGTGACGCCGCCCCCTGCCACAATCACCGGCCTGCGCGATTCGGCCAGCGCTTGTACCGTGCGCCGGATCTGGTCGGGACTGGGCTCAGGGCGCAGCGAGGACCGCTTCATAAAGTCCTCTTCAATGATGACCTCCATGTCGGCCTCGCCGTTTTCTATAACCTCTCCCTGTATGCCCATGAAGTCCATGTGTACCGGCCCAGGCGCGCCGGAGGTGGATTCTCGGAAGGCCTGGCGCAGAAGGTGGGGCAACTGCTCCACCGTGTCCACCGCCACGCTGTACTTGGTGGTAGAGGCGAAGGGCCTGAAGTGGTCAATCTCCTGGTAGGAATTGCGATATTGGTGGGAGAGCGGCCGGTGGCCGGTAATGGCGATGACCGGAGAGAGCCCAAGAAAGGGGTCCTGCAGACCTGCGGCCAGGTTGGCGGCCCCCACCGACTGGGCCATGCAGACTGCGGGACCATTGGAGGCCCGGGCGTATCCGTCGGCCATGTACACGGCGGCCTTCTCCCCGTGGCAGACTATTCGCTCAATTCCAGCCAATTCCAGCTCCGCCAGAATGCGGCGCGCAATTGATGGGACGTAGAAAACGTGGGTTAGCCCGTATCCCTTGAAAGTTTCCGCCACAAATCTGGCGCCGCTCATGGTTGGCATAGCATGACCTCCGGTTCATTACCTCGTTTGACGGCTGAACATTAGCATCATACCTATCTACAGTCAACCAAACCCGAACCCCGGCGACCGCGCCACGTCGGCAGCGCCAAATTGACAACTCCAAACCTCTCCCATGCACTCAAACCCGCTTCGGCCACGCGTGAAATTCCAGCCTGTATGATCAAGTTTCGGTCCCGATTTGAGGAGGTCGAAAATGGGCAAGTCTTGAAGCCAGGTGTCACCTTGATGCGCACGCCGCGCCATTCCCCCGGCACCCTGAAGGTGGTGGTTCAAACACCGCCAGGGTTGAGGATCATCTCGGGTGGCGTGCTGCGCTACTCCACCGTGGCGCTTACAAAGAAGAACAAAGAACCCTCTTGTCTTCTGGAAAGAAGTGGAAGCCACCCCGAGCATTGACCGCTTGGTCGAGCAGGCCGACATAACCTACCCCGGCCACGACCGGGCGTTTCATGTGGTTAACGGGGAGATCGAATACCTGGAAGAAATGAAGATGACGGCGGCGGGAATGGACCCTGATGACCCCAACATTACCTTTGACTTCTCCCCACGGCCCATCTGGATTATGCCGGGGATTGAGGACCAGACTCTGAAACGGCTGCGGTAATCTGGACTCCTGGGACAAATTTAAGGGGCGGGTTAAGCGACCCGCCCCTGCCTTCTCGTCGAGTAACCTTCAGCCGCTCAGGGAGAAATCAATGCAGGTCCACCATTCATGCTGGATTCTGCCCGCCCTCCAGGTCTCGCAGGCGCTCCTCTGCCGCTAGCCTGACCTGGCGCTCGATCTCTAGAGCTTGACGTTCGATTTCTAGGGCTTGACGTTCGGCTTCCAAGGCCTGCCGAGCTGCTTCCAGCTCCTGCTGTGCGTCCTCGTAACGGCGAATATGACGGCCCGTGGCCGGGTCGTACCACCCCAGTTGCCCGTGTTCCCAGCGGATGTAGAGGTTCAGGGCCCTACTGTAGCCCTGCCAGGTTCCTTCATCCAGTTGTTCCAGCGCGATGGGAACATACTCTCCGTTTTCCAGCCGGTCGCCGGCAAGGGGTTCACCGTGGAATCTCCCTCCTGATGGGTCAAATCTCCAGTACTCCGGGATGTCCAGGGCGGCGTAGCCCTGGCGCTTTACAGTGCTGTCCCGGCGACCGGTGCTGGCCGACCCTATTTCGAGCGCGAAGTCCGGTGGCTTTCCCTGCTCGGATATTACGTAGCCGTTTCGCTCCTTCATCAGGTCCGGCCTTACGTTAAAGGCGATCATCAAGTCGGGTTCGAACAGGCCGGCCATGCTGGCGGTCGGCTCCCTGCTGATGTAGGTGTCCCCTACTATGATGGTGGTGTCCTTACTCCCGAAGTGCTCCGAAAGAAAGTGGGTATTGCCCTGGAAATTCAGGTAAAGATAGTTGTTCATGTCCTCCGCCGGCGGGGCGTCAGGGAGGCGGATGAAAGGAACGGACTTACCTGTTGGCAAGGTGGTCATGTCAAGCCTCTCTGGCCGGCGGCACATGGGTGAGGTTCGGCCGGCCCTGCTGTAACAGTATATAGTGGCCACTGAGTTTTGTCATTCAATTGAGGCATGCCAGTGTTTTAGTGGCGTCAATAATAGCCCAGGATTGGCTCCTCCGGCAACTCTACCGCTCCGACAGCTTCACCGGCATACCGGTCCGCGCCGCTTCTTCAATTGCCAGCGTAACTTCTACAGTTCTCCGGCCTTCCCGTACCGTCGTGTGGGAACAGGGGGTGCCGGCGGCCAGGTGGTCCAGCCAGGAACGGGTCTCGTTGGCGATGGGGCCCCAGTATTCCCCCATGGCCCAGTCGCCCGAGGAGTTGCTCTGCATGAACAGGGCGTCCACGTAATGATCCGGAACGTAAGCGTGGGGCACTCCCTTGTCGGTAAACAGGAAGCTGTCCTTGTTGTCCATATCCAGGACTATTACCCCGTCCTCGCCCAGCACCTCGAACCTGGCGCTCTGGCCGTAGGTGGGGTAGCGGGCCGGCAGGGCGTAGCAGATGCCCAGGTTGACCAGGCACCCGTTCTCAAATGTGATAATGGCCCACGTAACGTCGTGAATGTCGTGGCCCATTTCCTTGTACAGCCCGTAGTTTCCCCGTGCTATGACTTCCACCGGCCGCACGTCGTCCAGGTACCAGCAAGCCATATCAACGTAGTAGGTGAGGGCATCCAGCACCGGCGTGGCTTCGGGCGACCGCTTTAGAATTTCCATCATGTGGGCGCGCGAGTTATAAACCCTGGACTGGATGCCGATGATGCCCCCCAGCCGTCCCTGGGCTACCTGCTCTCGGGCCAGCATCCAGCGCCGGTCGTGGCGACGCGAATAGCCTATGCGAATTTCCACGCCCGTCCGGTCTGCCGCTTCCACGATGGTGTCGGTGTCCTCCAGGGTCAACGCCAGCGGTTTCTCCACGAATACCGGCTTGCCCAGTTCCAAGGCCTGGAGGATGGGTTCGACATGCTCGTGTTCCGGCGTTGAGATGATGACGGAGTTGACCTGGGGATCGGAAATAATACGGTAGTTGTCGCTGGAGGTGAGGTCGGCGTTGACTTGCTGGCCCAGCATTCCCGCTTTCTCCGGGTCCAGGTCCGAAACGGCCAGGAACCGCACTGACGGATGGCGGGAGGCCATGTTGGCCCGCAAAGTGCCGATACGGCCTGAACCAACTATCGCGACGCCGAGGTCCTGTTTTTGCATTATTTCAACTCCGGTAGGTTTGGGTTGCCATTATTCAACCGACGAGAAGGCGGGTAGGGCGTAACGCCCTGACCGGTACCAAGCGGCGGCTAACAGGGTCAAATTTCAGCAGCGCCCCGGTTAGGGTGTGATGGCCCAGCCTGGCGGTTGTCGCGTCGTCGTCAAACAACACAATGGTATGTGTTTCCACACCATCCAGCTTCACCAATGCCTCTCCAATTTCGTCAGCCACTATGCTGCCATCGGGTAATGCAGACTGTATTTGCCGGCTCGGAACAATACCCAGACCATGCAATAGAGAACTTGGCAGGCAGGTAAAGCATATTCTGGTGTCCAATAACGCTTCGATGGTGACGGAACGGCTGCCGTCCTGGGAGAAGATTTCTATTGGTACGATGAAATTCTCCACTGGTCCCCTCGGCTGATGTAGTCCGCTGTGTAAGTTTGGCTAGCAAAGGTGCCCAACTTGCCGGTGTTGATTCTATAGCAACGTAGGGGCGGGTTTCAAACCCGCCCCCACTATTCCATGCCTGGAATGCTCCGGCTTCCCGCCCTAGCTCTTCTGGTAAATCCGGCTCCCGGCGTCACGGAATTCCTGCGACTTCTCTTGCATTCCCACGTCTATGGCCTTCTCCGTGCTGAGGCCCCGGTTCTTGGCATATTCGCGGACGTCCTGCGTTATTTTCATGGCGCAGAACTTGGGCCCGCACATGGAACAGAAATGGGCCACCTTGGCTCCCGTGGCCGGCAGGGTCTCGTCGTGATAGTCCCGGGCCGTTTCCGGGTCCAGCGCCAGGTTGAATTGGTCCTCCCAGCGGAACTCAAACCTGGCCTTGGACAGGGCATCGTCCCACTCGGCGGCCCGGGGATGCCCCTTGGCCACGTCAGCGGCGTGGGCGGCGATCTTATAGGTGATCACGCCCTCTTTGACGTCCTGTTTGTTGGGCAGGCCCAGGTGCTCTTTCGGTGTCACGTAGCAGAGCATGGCCGTGCCGTACATGCCTATCATGGCCGCGCCAATCCCCGAGGTTATGTGGTCGTAACCCGGGGCAACGTCGGTGGTCAAGGGCCCCAGGGTATAGAAGGGGGCTTCGTGGCAGACTTCAAGCTGCCGCTCCATGTTTTCCTGGATCTTGTGCATGGGAACATGGCCGGGCCCCTCGATCATTACCTGCACGTCGTGCTCCCAGGCAAACTTGGTCAGTTCGCCCAGGGTCTGCAACTCGCCGAACTGGGCCTCGTCGTTGGCGTCGGCGATGGAGCCCGGGCGCAGCCCGTCTCCCAGGGAGAAGGACACGTCATAGGCCCGCATTATCTCGCACAACTCTTCAAAGTTGGTGTAGAGGAAATTCTCCTGGTGATGTGCCAGGCACCAGCCGGCCATTATGGAACCGCCCCGGGAAACGATGCCGGTTACCCGGTTGGCCGTCAGCGGCACGTAGCGCAACAGCACGCCAGCGTGAATGGTGAAGTAGTCCACGCCCTGCTCGCACTGCTCAATAATGGTGTCCCGGTAAATCTCCCAGGTCAGTTCCTCCGGGTTTCCGTCCACCTTCTCCAGGGCCTGGTAAATGGGCACGGTGCCGATGGGCACGGGGGAGTTGCGGATGATCCATTCCCGGGTGGTGTGGATGTCACTGCCCGTGGAAAGGTCCATGACCGTGTCGGCTCCCCAGCGGGTGGCCCACAGCATCTTTTCCACCTCTTCCCGTATGGAGGAGGTTATGGCCGAGTTGCCGATATTGGCGTTGATCTTCACCTGGAAGTTGCGGCCAATGATCATCGGCTCCGACTCAGGGTGGTTGACGTTGGAAGGAATGATGGCCCTGCCCCGGGCTATCTCCTCGCGCACATATTCGGGTTTCACTCCCTCGCGGATGGCTATGAACTCCATCTCCGGAGTCACGATCCCGTTCTTGGCGTAGTGCATCTGGGTTACCGGTCGACCTCCCTGGCCGCGCAGAGGCCGGCGAGTAAGGCCCGGGAAGGGCTGGCCCTTGTCCTGACCCCGGTAAATCACCGGCGCGGCCTCATACTCTTCCACGTCTCCCCGTTCCAGAATCCAGGGCCGGCGCAGAGCGGGAAGCCCCTGGCCCAGGTTAAGCTGGGCATTGGGGTCCGAATAAGGGCCGCTGGTGTCGTAGACGTTCAGGGGCGGATTCTGTTCGTCTCCAAACCGCCCTGAGGTTGGCGTAAGCGTCACCTCGCGGAAGGGCACCTTAATGTCTTCCCTGGAGCCGGTGGTATATACCTTCTTGCTGGCGGGAAAAGATGTCTGGCCTTGAATTTCCAGGTCTGATTGGGTCTGGGTCATGGTGAACCTCCCTCACTTGATTGAACCAACGATCGAACCAACGATTGAACCAAATTCCAGGTTGTTGCCAGGAATATCCCTTTTGAACTCGTTATGGTCTGCCCTGATTTGGCGAGTCCGGAGCTGCCTATCGAGAGTCCTGTACCGATGGCATCTTAATCGCCAGCCGTGGAGGGGCTGTCAATCAGGCTGACGTCGGAATCGAGAATCGCAAAATCAAACTCCTGATCCGGGGCTGAAGCGCGCCGGATCAGGACGATGATGGCCGATATAACCGATGATATTACCAGGGCCGAGGCGAAGGCCCAGAACATTTGCCCACCTTCGGGAGCGGTGAGTGCCCAGGGACTCAGCAGGTCGGGTTTGGGGTAGTACAGGGCTCCGACAACAGCGCCAGCCCCTCCCGCCACCAGCACTCCCCAGCCGGGTATGCGCCGGGAATAGAGCCCTGCCAGCACCGGGACCGCGATGGCAGCCCCCAGCAGGTCGGCGATCAGGAAAACGTAAAGGACGCTGTACCCCTGGGAGGCCACGATTATGGCTGGGACTGCCACAATAACTGTGATTGCCCGGGCCATTCCCATCAATGTCCCGCCCTGGACGCCAAAGCCGGCGAAGTCGGCGGCGATTCCGCTGGCGATGCCGTTCATCAGCGTATCAAGGGTGCTCATCGCCAGCATCAGTGCGCAGATCAGCATCAGGAAGTGCATCCACATGGGGAACAAATCGGTGGCCAGGGCGAATAGCGCCGCCGTAACCTCCGGATATCCGAAGGACTCCACGGAGCCGTTGCCCACGGCGGCAATACCGGCCATGCCCATCAGGAATGTCAGTGGAATCGCAATTGCCACCGCACCCCAGAGGCTGCGGTTAAGTACCCTTTGGTCCTGCACGGTGTACACCCGTTGCCACATGCCCGGATGGAAGGCGTTGGATGCCACTATTCCGATGATTAACACTATGGCAAAGAAATAGCTGCCTGAAGAATCGGCGGAAAGAAGGCCTGCCTTGCGGGCCTCCGACCAGGCCTGGGTGTCCCCCAGCAGCCACGCCGCGGTCACTACCAGCAGGAGCAGCAGCGGTATCAACACCCAGAACTGGATCCGGTCGGTGTAAATGGATGTCCGAAGCCCGCCATAGGCGGTATAGGCAATCACCACCAGCCCCACGGCCACGGCTATGGCCCAGCGGGGAGAATCGGTAAGCTCCCTGACTGCGGAGGTGATGGCTGTCAATTCGGCGGTGATAAATATGCCCATAATGAAAATGATGGACAGCAGAATCACCACGAAGGGGACCAGGCCGAAGCGATGCCTTACATACTCGGAGAGGGAATGACCGTTGGGCATCAACTGCCGGATACGGGGTCCGACAAACATGTACATCACCGGAATTCCGGCCATCCCGATGGCGTAGCCCACCAGGGAAATGATGCCGAAATTGGCGCCCGACTCCCCCGGACTCAGCAGCACCCAGGTGCCAAACATGGACGCAACCAGCGTGGCGATGCCCACGTTAACCGGTGCGTGGTTGCGGGAAACCGTATAGTCTTCAACGCTCTGTCGGCGCCTCCGCCAGGAATAGGCTACACCAAGGACGAGAAAGAGCGCGCAAACCACCAACATCGTAGCTATGCCTATAGTAGAATCCAGCATTCTTCGTCCTCGGTTTGCCCCTGATTGCGGTTTTGCTACTCGGCCGTAAACGAGAAAACCGCCAGGCTTCTTGAGTCTGGCGGTTTGAAATCGGCACTTCCCAGTTCCTACGCCGGCATTACCCGGATCAGGTGCTACGGTCGGCGGCTGTGTGGCCGCCCTCTCAGCCTGGCATAACCAAGCTCCCGCCATAACTTTCTTCAATTGTGGGATGACAATACCATACTGGGAATTATGGGTCAACCTGAACCCTGCCAGCATATTGCCGGAAACTTACGTCTACCGTATCAACCGCTCCGCCATGCGCTCCAGTTGCTCCCCCATCTCCTCCTCTGTATCGCAGTGCTGCGGCCACACCGAAACCCGCAGCGCCCCCGCGTTCAGGAAATCCTCAACCTGCTGGCGGGTGGTTTCCGGTGGCTGGCCGAATACGGATATGGTCAACGTCTCGGCGTTGCGACCGTACTCGCCGGCCAGGGCATCCAGTTGATTTCGGCCGTTCTCAATCATTTCCGGATTGGCCCGGTTGGGCAGCCAGCCGTCGGCCCAGCGGGCCACTCGGCGCAGCACGTTGGGCGCATTCCCGCCCAGCAGCACTGGAGGATGGGGTTTCTGGAAGGGCTTGGGGTTCATATATACAGGCGGAAAATCGTAGTACTTGCCGTGAAACTCAGCCTCGTCCTTGGTCCAGAGTTCCTTCAGAGCCAGCACCGCCTCTCTGGCCTGGGTCCAGCGATGGTCGAAGTCGCCGCCCATCATTGTCGTCTCTTCCCGGTTCCAGCCGGCGCCCACCCCGAAGACAAACCGGCCCTGGCTGTGCAGGTCCAGCACCGAAATCTGCTTGGCCAGGATCAGAGGGTTTCGTTCCGGGACCAGGGTTATGCCGGTGCAGAGCTTGATTCGCTCCGTCACCGCCGCCGCCATGGCCAGGGCGATGTAGGGTTCGGTGAAGTGGGCGTAGGTCCAGGGAATCTCGCCCCCCGTGGCCGGGAACGGACTTTCGCTATGCACCGGCAGAATGGGGTGCTCGTGGTACCACAGGGACTCAAACCCCAGCTCTTCGGCCTTGCGGGCAAAGAAGGCCGGATTCAGGGTGTAGGCGGGAAGGGGAACTACCAAGCCAACGGACATAATGCTCCTCCAATACCTGCTGCAAGTCTCACGGGTTAATCACGCTGCTCTGCCGGTTTACCACAAAAGTCTCCCGGTTCTCGATGAAGTCAACGACTGCATTGGCCACCGCGTCAGGCCGCTCGGGCACTGCCAGGTGTCCCGCGTCATAAACCAGCGAAACATGGCAGTTGGGAATGTTGGCCCGGTAGGTGGAAGCCGCTTCCCGCAAGGTCATTCGGTCCTTTGTGCCCAGAACCGCCAGAGTTGGGCACTTCACCTCCGGGAGCCATCCCTCCAACTCCGAGTCCGTGTCCTTGGGCAGGAACATGGGCGCCAGGTCCCACCCGTTGGGCAGGCCTCCCAGGTTGACCTGCCTATCCTTGTGGGCAAACAGGCGGTAGGTCCAGCCCACCCAGTCCAGGCCCCACAGGTCCGGGTCGGGGCGAATGGAGTTGGGGGAAATCAATACCAGGGACTCCGCCGGTTCCGGGTCCATGGGAGCCCTCAACACCGTGCGCAACGCCAGGTTCGCCCCCTGGGAAACGCCCATGAGGTTGTAGCTCTCGCCGGCCAGGTTTCTTGCCAGTTCCCGCACCGCTGACTCCGCCCCGTCAACCTTCGCAATTTCCACTTTGGCTATTTCGGCTTCCAGTTCCTCATCGGTCAAGGGAAAGGGTTTCCTCTCCGCCCGGCGCCTTTCCTCCAGTCCTTCCACCGTAGCGGTCTCAAACTCCAGAACGAAGAGGTGAAAGTTCTTGCCCAGGGCGTCGTAGAGGTCGCGATGGCCCCACCTCAGTGTCTCGAGAAAAATCACGGGCAGGCCCTCGCCCGCCTCCCGGCAGGTTACGATAAACTGCCCTGCTCTTACTGTGTACTCTTTAAATGGTATGGACTGCTGGTAAAAGACCATGCTCTGTCTCCGGCAGCTTTTCCCTTGACTCTAAGAGCCCCGGTGCATAGGGAAAGTTTGAATATATCCCCTCTCCCCTGGTGGGGGCGGAATCCGCCTCCATCGAGGGCTGACAGGGGTATGTATTTGCAAGATACCCTGCTCAGTTAGTATGTCATTCTTGTATGTGTTAGCTAATTCGATGACAAAAGTTGCAGTGTT
>VXOH01000077.1 GCA_009840135.1 Chloroflexota bacterium
CGCGGTGTTGGGGATGGTGGGGCGGAGTTGGAGCCACAGGCCATCGCCGCTAAGACCAGGCCCATTGCTCCACATACTCCTGTCCGGAGAAGAAACTTCCGCATTTTCCAGCATGCTCCTCGCTAAACATTGGTTCGGCGCGGACCAATGCTATCAGGCGCCAATTTTGAAAAAGAGAGATTCACGTGAAAATAATGTGCATTTTTCGTGGAGGCACACGGACGGGTATTACATCCGCCACTTCCGTAGGCGCCCGGTTACGCCGGCGGCGGAGTCGGTACGATTGATTGGGGATAGGGGGCCGCCCAGATAATTGTCAGGCCAGCGGATGGAGCCGGATGGCCCACAATACCCGCGGGCCGGATTGGTTTTTCTCCTCCTCTGGTTGCGGGCAGAAGGCCAACGAACAGGTAAATCCACGCACGCGGTGTCGTTCTGTTACTGTTGTTCGAGTTTGCGGGATTAGTTTGTTGACAGGTCTATGATGACCCTCTATACTCTCACTAAATTAAACAGTGTATATTGGAAATTAAAAACAGTATGACGATACCCCACTTTGTCGGCTGTGTTCGCGATCCGGCCGCCTCCTGTTCCGGAAGCGCGGACTTTGCCAGTTGACAGGCGCGTACTTCCCGCTCCTCCCCCGGGAACCCGCGCCTGTCACGGCAACTCAGGAAAACGCGCGGGCCTTAGCGCGATCCAACTGATTTGATTGACCGCAGTCCCGGACAGGCCTTTGCCTTCAGGAAGGAAGATACTCGAAAAAGAGGGATAAACAGGAAGCATGTTTATCCTTATCACAACCGGAGAAGCGCCACAGGGGAAGGCGGCGAATTGCTGCTGAGGTTGAAGGACCTAAAGACGGCAATGGTGCTGCAGATTACGAAGGCCCAAGCCCGGATGCTGGCCGCCTAATTGCGTGGCCTGGCTTACCACCAACCACCGTTCCCTGCCCCGCATGCTTGCGGGAGTTACCAACCCCCTGGGAGCCGAAGTTGCAGGGTTGTTGATCAAGGGAGTGGACCATGGCCAGGTCACCGGTTCCATACGGATTGAACACCGGGGCCGGCTGCTGGACGCGAATGTTGCCCTAGCGTTTAGCCGCCTCCCCCGCATTGGCCCTGCACCTGGGACTACCCATGTTCATGGACAGCTACACCAGGAGGGCGCTGGGCACCCCAGCAAGAGTGTTACCTATGTCCCTGGTCCATCAATCCAATAGCGATGGCCTAAAAGCGGTTTAGTGAGGGCAGGCGTCAGGAGCAGGGGTGGAAGCGGCAAAGGGGCAAGCAAGGAAGTTGCTAATCAATGCGGTTTATGAACACATCGACAGGCCTGGGCACACGGGTTCGGAGCCGCGTCCAGGCCTGTCCTTAAGTGAAAATCGAAACCCGGGGTAGCAGGGGCTACTCTTCGTGAATTTGCTGGTTAAGGTAGAGTTCGAGGCCTACGATCTTGATTGTTTCGAGCTGGGTCTCTACCCAGTCAACGTGCTCCTCTTCGGACCGGACCATCTGTTCCAGAATGCTGCGGGTAGTGTAGTCCGCCACCTGGGTGCAGTGGGTTATTGCGCTGGTAAGCGCCTCCACCGCCCCTACTTCGCATTGCAGGTCAAGTTCCAGGTCTTCCAGCACCGATTCGCCCACCATCACCTGGTTCAGGCGTTGCAGGTTTGGCACCCCTTCCAGGTAGAGAATGTGCTGGATGAGGTGCTGGGCGTCCTCCATCTCCTCCATGCTTATGGAGCGAAATTTCTGATAAAGCCGGTTCAAACCCCAGTTCTTGCACATTTCGGCTTGAACGAAGTACTGGTTGATGGCAGTCAGTTCAATGGTCAGGATGGTATTGAGGTGATCTAAAACTCCGTCTTTGGCTTTCAATGGAATCTCTCCCCTTTACCCGGTTTGTATTCTCGGTCATGGCCGAACACCAGGGACGGCTCAGGTTTACATTATAGCTTGGGATTGGAATAAAAATGCAAGACCCGACCGGGTCTTGCATTGAGTTCGCCGAGTTTCACAAGTGGATGATTCAGCCCATCATCTCATTGCGCCGACAGCTACCCGACCGCCGTCGGCCCTCCTGAGCTCCAGCCTCACTCTGGCCACAAAGGCTTCTATATGAGTGGCGCACCTGCCGCAACATTCATCGTCGTCCAATCCAAATACCTGCTTCATGTACTCTGGCGAATCGAACCCGGTGCGGGCCGCCTCTACGGCGTCGGAAATCCTTACTGCCTTGCACGTACACAAAAACATAGGCTCTCCTGAATCGTCACGGTTGTGATAATAGCTGACAACGAAGAGTCTATATTAACTTTCAATATTCTTCAACAGTAAAACAAGACTGTGTCTTGATTTAAGGACCTGAAAAACATACCATGGGCGCCTTACAGTTCGGTGCAAAGCCTGAAATGTTAACAATCTAACTAAGGCAGAATTTCTAAACAGATTCGTTTAAGACTTGTTGCGACGACCGCCTTGACGATTTCTCTTGCGATTTCATTCCCGTTTTTTGCGCTGCCTGGAAATTGTCCTGAAGGGAACCGGCGCGGACGTATAATTTGCGCCCATGCATTTTAATCATTTCAGATAAGGGAAGGCGCCATGAGACAATTCCGCAGCCCTTTTGGCATCTACCGCCAGCTCTTGCCGGCCCTATTGTGCTTGACCGTCTTGCTGTTCTCGCTGGCTTGCTCGGCGGGAGACAGCACGTTGACCGTTTATTCGGGGCGTTCTCAAACCCTGGTCCATCCTCTGCTGGAGCAGTTCATTGACGAGAGCGGCCTGGATGTGCAGGTGAAATATGCCAGCAGCCCCGCCATAGCAGGAACACTCCTCGAGGAGGGAAAAAATTCGCCTGCCGACGTGGTCTTTCTGCAGGATCCGGGCTCTCTGGGCAATCTGGCAGAGGCCGGTCTTCTGGCAGAGCTCCCTTCAGATATCCTGGATAAGGTGGATTTGGGCTACAAATCGCAGACGGGGCAGTGGGTAGGAACTTCCGGACGAGCGAGAACGGTCGTTTACAATACCTCCGCCGTGAATCCTCAGACTGAGTTGCCGCGGTCAATCCTTGATTTCACAGACACCAGGTGGGCAAACCGGATAGGCTGGGCCCCCACGAATGGATCTTTTCAGGCCTTCCTTACGGCATTTCGCCTGGAGTGGGGTGAGGAAGCAGCCCGGAACTGGCTCGAAGGGATCCAGGCAAATTCCCCCAGGCTTTATCCCAACAACGTATCCATAGTGGATGCGGTGGCCCGAGGGGAAGTGGACGTTGGTCTCGTAAACCACTATTACGCGGAACAGTTCATCCAGGAAGAAGGCCTCGAATTCGGGGCCCGCAACCATTTCATCGGCGGCGGCGACCCGGGAGCGCTGGTCCTGGTGGCCGGGGCCGGCATAGTCAGCTACACCGATAACCGGGGTGCCGCCGAGCAATTGGTGCGCTACCTGCTTTCCGACACGGCGCAGCGTTACTTCGCGCAGAATACGCGGGAGTACCCGCTGGTTGACGGAGTGCAGCCCGGAGGCGAATTGCCCCCCCTGGATTCCCTGGACCCGCCGGAGGTGGACCTGGGCGCATTGACGGACGCGCGAGGCACGGTTTCCCTGCTCAGGGAAACAGGAATCCTACCCTGACCGGCGGCGCGAGGACCGGTGCAGCGGGAAGGCAACTATGTTTCGAGAATACTCGTCGTTGAGATTGTGTCGGGGGACAATATCGCTCCACGCCCAACGCAACTTCTCGCCCGGGCGGACGATGCAAGTAACCGGTTTCTGGTAAGGGGAAAGAAAAGTGGGCAGGTATCCAGCCTGCCCACTTTTGCTTTGGCTGGAGCATGTTTCAAAAATGCGGGTGGGAAGTATTTCCCTTCGGAAGGAGCATGAATCTTCGGCCAGTCACCCCACATCCCGCCGAGGGCGGACGTGGACGCCTGACCTTATCGCCACAGGTCCGCCGGAGGCGGATTCCGCCCCTATCAAGGGGGAGGGAATTTTGAAATGGTTTCTAGTAGGCCATCGCTATTGGACTGGTAGATAACCTGTGAGTCCGTTCGTGGTGAGCTTGTCGAACCATGGGCGGGTGGCCCTTCGACAGGCTCAGGGCGAACGGGCCCGGCAACAATCGAAATACCCTGCTAAGTCTGTTGGACTTATTGACACTGACAGTGCCGGCGGTGTATTTTACCAAGTTGGTACAACATCTCAATTAAATCCCTTTTAGCTGTTTACCAGCGCCGGACACTTACCATTATGAAATGATATGCAATTGCAATACACGTTAAAGGTGGACACTCAATGGACACTCCGCAGAAAGTACCCGTTTCCATCCCCGCCAGTTTCCCCGGCGCCGGAAATGCGACCTCACTAAACAGAACCCAAGGTCAGCAACCTGGAGCCGGACGGGTACATGGCCCTGAGAGAGGTTACGTTCTTTGCGAGCGCAGGTACCTTGCCAGTCGCCGTCGGACCCAAACGGAGCGGGTAAGCGCGCCCGGGTCAATGAAATAGCGGGGTTGCTTCCCATTAACCCGAAAAGAGTGACCCCACTCACGATGGAACAACGAAGCCTGACGTAAACCTGCTTCTCCCAGCCCGACAGCATGTATTGCATAGCCTAACCCAAAGAAAGACAGCGAGACTGTGAGTATTTCACAGTTCGTCATGGGCGCTTCAGCCCCAAACATTCAGGAGGAGGAGACCCTGTATGAGCACGCAATCTAGAGTACCCGTAACTATTCTCACCGGCTTTCTCGGCTCCGGCAAAACAACCCTGCTCAACCGGATTTTGACCGAGGAACACGGCAAGCGCATAGCCGTGATCGAGAACGAGTTTGGAGAGGTCGGTATTGATCAGGCCCTCGTCATCAACGCTGACGAAGAGGTCTTCGAGATGTCCAACGGCTGTATCTGCTGCACGGTGCGCGGCGACCTGATCCGGGTGCTAAACAACCTCAATAAGCGCCGCGACAAGTTCGACTATGTGCTGGTTGAAACCACAGGGCTCGCCGATCCTGGTCCGGTCGCCCAGACCTTCTTCATGGACGACGAGCTTCGCGCCGAATACGCCCTTGACGGTATCGTCACCCTCGTTGATGCGGCCCACATTGAGCAGCAGCTCGGGCGAAGCGACGAAAGCACGGAGCAAATCGCCTTCGCCGACGTTCTCCTGCTCAACAAGACGGACCTCGTCCCGGACGAGACGCTGGACCGGGTGGAATCCAGGATACGAGACATGAACCGAATGGCGCGAGTCGTGCGCAGCGAGCGAGCGAACGTGCCCGTCGATGCTGTACTCGACCTCGGCGCCTTCGACCTGGACCAGGTGCTCGAGCGTCGTCCCACCTTCCTGGAGCCGGAGTATCCCTTCGAATGGACGGGTGTCTATTCCCTCGCTACCGGCCGCTACGAACTCAGCCTTGCCGAGGGACCTGATCCGTCGATGTCCCTTGTCGTCCTGCCCGACCAGGGCACGGATGACGCTGCCCTTCGCGAGGGCGCGGAGTGGTGTGTGCGGGAGTACGCCGAGCCCTCGATGGCCATTCAACCAGGAGAAGAGATTCCGGCCGGAAAGCATGTGAACCTCCAGCTTGATTCCCCTGGGCGCAAGTCGTTCTTCATTGATATCGCTGCGCCGGTTCGGGTTGGTCTCTTCACCCAGCACCTGCCGGAGGAGTTCGATCTCCAGCTGAGGAATGCGGATGGAGAGTCTTTCAAAATGGGGAGCAACTTTTGCTCCGAGCCTGACTGCATAGAGGAAGATGCAGGCACACGACGTATCAAGGGAGCGGCGGTTGCCGCCCAAGCCGAGCGAACCTGGGTTGCCCAGCACGAACACGACGACGAGGTTGGGTCTATCTCCATTGAGGTGGATGGCGACGCCGATCCCGAAAAGCTCAACGCCTGGCTTGGACAACTCCTCCGGGACCGCGGAGTTGACATCTTCCGAATGAAGGGCTTTATCAGCGTCGCGGGAGAGTCGCGCCGCTTCGTCTTCCAGGGCGTTCACATGCTCTTCGACGGCCAACCGGATCGCGAATGGGGGGATCTGCCCCGCCGCAACCAGCTCGTCTTCATCGGGCGCAATCTAGATGGACAGAGTATGCGGGAGGGGTTTGAAGCATGCCTGATTTAAGTGCCAGCAGCCCAATGGGCGTTCTGGGGCAGGGCTGGTCTGCTATGGTCGGCGACTACGCTATCTCCGGCGGCTGGAGCCGGCGCGGTGAAGCGCTGGTGGTCGGCGATACCGAGGGTGGCGTATACTCCTTCGACGGTGAATCCGGAGCGACCGGTTGGGAGCGACCCGGAGTTCATGAAGGTGGCGTACTTGCGGTGGCAGTTCACCCCAGCGGAGCCGTGTTCGCCACGGCCGGCCAGGACGGACGGGTCATAATCTGGGACGCCGCTGAAGGACAGGAAAACCGGGCTATCGACCTCGGAAGCAGCTGGGTGGAAAACCTGGCGTGGTCACCGGACGGCCGGTGGTTGGCTGCCTCCTGCTCCCGGAAAGTTCATACCTATGACACCGACGGCGCGGAGGTTTGGCGGTCTGAGGATCATCCCAGCACCGTCAGCGCCATAGCCTGGTCGGGCGATCGGGAGTTGGCAACGGCCTGTTACGGTCGAGTGTCGTTCTTCCAGGCGTCCACGGGCGAGCTTCGCCAGAAGCTGGAGTGGCAGGGCTCCCTGGTATCCATGGTACTGACCTCTGACGGTGGTATCGTAGCCTGTGGAAGCCAGGACAACTCGGTGCATTTCTGGCGTCGCTCCACGGGGCAGGACTCTGAGATGTTCGGATATCCTGGCAAACCCTCGGCCCTGGCCTTTGATGATTCCAACACTCTATTGGCCACGGGCGGCGGTGAAACGGTAACGGTCTGGAGCTTCCGGAGGAAGGGTCCCGAAGGGACCCGGCCCGGCTCTTTGAAGTTTCATCTCGAACCCATTACAACGCTGGCGTTCGCGCCTGGAGCGATGCGTCTGGCATCGGGAGGGCGTGACGGCGCTGTGGTTGTGTGGTCGCTACAGAGAAACGGAAAAGGTGGCCCCATCGGGGCCGAGGACCTGGGGGCCCCGGTGGCCGAGTTATACTGGCGGCCTGGCGGAAGCGGGCTTGCCGCCCTCGACGCCCGGGGTGGCGTGACGGTTTGGCAAATAGGACAAGCAAGAGGCCGAATCAGGCCGCCACGCACAGCCTCCGGCTTGGGTGAGGATATCGGCTGAGGGTCCGGTGAATCTAGCGCCGGTTTCCCCTCAGAGGCTCGCCAAGGTGGGCATCGGCGCCAAAGGCAAAGCGGCCGGTAGTGGTTTCCAGTGGGTATGTCCAAAGTCCAGTCCCAGCGAATTACTATCGGCCTGATTGTCAAGCTTGGTTGGTCGACCACAAATGCCCACCGTGCAATGTTATCCGGGTTAACAACTGAATACACCAACTAACACCTTTCGGTGACCTTCGCTTCCGCAGTCCGTCGAAACACGTCTGCGACGACCTGCGGAACGCGCGAGATAAAAGGAAATCCGGTGAAAATCCGGTGCGGTCGCGCCACTGTAATTGGCGAGACGATCTCCCGTGGACACTCCCTCGTAACGGGATGTTTACGAAAGCCACTGTCTGCCCTGGGCGGATGGGAAGGCGGAGAGCCGTCGCTATCAGCCATTAGCCAGGAAGCCTGCCTTCGGGTGTTTCTGGCTGCACTTCGCGGAAAGAGTGAGGCGGATTTACCGGTAAATCGGGTACTGCTGACCAAGCCGGCAGGTTGCTTGCAAGTACGCCCCATCCACCAAGTGCGGATGGGGTTTTTGTTTTTTCTCGGAAGGCGTATTGCCCCGCGCCGTAGAGGGCAGCCCACATTCCGCTTCACCCAATGGGGTGAGGCGGACACTGGGGTACAGCAATGTACAGAGATGTTTCAACGGAAATTATTGGAGGACAAATATGCAAAGATCATGGAAACAGCTTATCAAACTTGTAATGACGGCGGGGTTCAGCCTGGTATTGCTGGCGGCAGTGGCCTGCGGGACTGCGGCCACCACCACGGAAAACACCCCGCCGCCCGCGGCCACCGAAGCGCCGGCGGCCCAGGCTGCAACCGCGGTTCCGGAGCAGCCGGCTCAAGCTATGGAAAGTATGGAAGCGACGGAATCGCCGGAATCGCCGGCAGCCCCGACTCCTATGAGCGAGCCCATGGCGGCTGCTGAGCCTGAGGAGGAGGAACGACCCTTCCTGAAGTCGGGCGTCATCTGGCTCGACAGCCCCCTGGACCCGGTGGAGAGCGGCTGGGTCGCCAACCAATCGGGAATGTCGGAAAACCTGTTCCGCCTTTCAGGAACGACCCTCAGCCCCGAACCGTGGCTGGCCACGGATGCCACCCAGGAGGACCCCCTCACCTGGACTATCGGCATCCGGACGGGCGTCAAATTCCACAACGGCAACGTGATGGACGCGGAAGCAGTCAAGGCTTCCCTGGAGAGAGCCATCCGACTGTCGGCGGCTTCGGCGGATATTTTGTCCGTTGATACCATAACGGTCGAGGACGAGGATACCATCACCATCAAAACGACGATCCCACAGCCCACCTTGCCGGGCCTGTTGATCACACCGTCGCTGGCCATAACCGACGCGGCGGCAGCGGACGCCGCCGGCGAAGGAAATATCATCGCGGCACGCGCTCTTACCGGCCCCTACATTCCCACTGAGTACATCCAGTTGGAGCGCCTTGATAGCGTAGCCAACGACGAATACTGGGGAGGAGCGCCCCCGCTGGCCGGCATTAATCACGTAGCCATTCCCGACACCAACAACCGGGAGTTGGCCCTGCAGGCCGGGGATATAGACGTTGCCATCAACGTATCACCGGACGGAGCCCAGGCGATCAACGCCCACTCGGGAACAAGCACCCAGACAGCCGGAATCGGTACTTCCCTGGTGTTGTGGTGGGTAAACTTCGAGCGGGGTACCCTGGCCGACCCCCTGGTGCGCCGGGCGGTGGCCCACGCCATTGACCGGGAAAGCATCGCCGGCCTGGTCGCCCCCGCCGGTTCCGGGTCCTTTGCCGAGTTGCTGCTCCCGGAAGTCCTGGCTTCCTGTCCCGGCGTGAGCGCGCCGGGCTACGATCCTGACGAAGCCCGCGACCTGCTGGCGCAGGCCGGCTTCGCCGACAGCGACGGCGACGGAATTCTGGACAAGGAAGGTCAGCCCCTGGAAATCATTATTGGCGGTTACCCGGAGCGATTCCAGCTGCCCATAATGGCGGAGGCCGCCCAGTCCATGCTGGCTGACGTAGGCATCAAGGCCGAAGTTCTTATTACCGAATGGTCGGTGGTGAAGGAACCCGCCTGGGACCTCTTCGGCTGGTACAACGGTGTCGTGCAAGCCGGGGGAGACCCGGTGTTCAACATCAGCAAGTTCGCCGGGTTGCGGGCTGATGCCGGCGGTAGCGGCGCCAACAATTATGGGCACTACGACAATACCGGTCTGGCTGACGTGGTCGCCCCTTCCGTCACGGTGTCCGACCTGGAGGGTCGCAAGGAGATTGCCTGCAATGCCCTGGACGTGATTACCGAGGAAACCGCATTCCTGCCGGTGGCGCACGTGAATATGGTTTACGGCGTCAGCGACCGGGTCACCAATTTTGAGGCCCACCCATCCAGTTTGTATTTCTACAACCATCGCGTAGGACTAAGCGAATGATGATGGGAAGGTTGAACCTTCACAGCTGGTAGGTCATCGCTATTGGATGAATGGCTAACCAGCAGGTCCGTTCGTGGTAGGGGCGCTTCGCGAAGCGCCCCTACGGGTTTAACCATGAACGGAGGGCCCTTCGACCCGCCCAAGGCGGACCGTCCGCAGGCTCAGGGTGACCCTTCGACAGGCTCAGGGTGAGCGGAAAACAACCCATCATTTCAAAGTTGTTGGCCCACAAGTGGCAACCGCTGATGGCGGTCAGGGCAATCGCATTATGAATTCAGGCTATAGCCTCAGTTTGTACGGAAGGCCAGAGTAATGTCGTCCTGAGCTTGCCGAAGGACCTAAAATCTTTCTTGACAGCCCGGTTAGAGGTCCAAATGCTGGCTTGTGGGATGGAGTTTAGATCCTTCGCTTCACTCAGGATGACCATTAACTCATAATGCGATTGCCCTGTGATGGCGGTCAGCCTGCCCGGCCGTGGCCTGCGGCGGTGGCGTGCCGCTAGTCAGGCGCCGCGCCCCATGAAATTGGCACGTTGATTCCCCACCCATCCGCATCAGCCACCGCCACCGTGATGATGTAATCTTTGCCGCTCTGTAGTCCGGTCAAATCCACCGAGCGGGGGTTGTTGGTACAACTCACGAATGAGCAGTGGCGGAGAAACTTGCGCGGGAAAATGTCGCGCGTCTGCCATGCGGCCCCCGGGTCGTCCGCGAGCCGCCATCGCACGCGATAGCCGTACACATTGTCAGGCTCCGTCTCAGGCGGATCCCACGATACCCGCAGCTTGCCTGTGCCGATGTGGTCAATCCGGTCGTTTGTCACGGCGCCGGACCTGCCCCCGCCCACGGTCGTAGACACCGTCACCGTGTTGGGGCCGTCCAACTCGCGCCGTGAAGCTCCTGTGCCGACCGCCGCGCGAATTCTGATCCTCACCTCGTACTCGCCGCTGACCGAATTCGCCCGGCAGGCGGCCAGTTGCGTTGCATCCAACCCGCTGTGGCAGTTCCTCAGCTCGTCGGCGCTCAGTTCATAGTCAATCCAGTCGGACATGCCATGCCTGTCGTCGGCTTCGGTCTTGGCGACAACGGTCGTGACCCAGTCCCCGCCCGCCTTCTTGGTCTGAACCAGGTATGACTCAAAATGGCTTGCAGCTCTAGCTACCTTTTTCCAGCGCACGTACATTGTGTCGTCAGAGCCGGACGCGAAGTATCGTTGCGAAACTAGCGCGCCTCTAAATGCGCTCCTGGTAGCGGAGCTATTGTCCGGGAAAGCATACATGATTCCAGAGAGTTTACCGTCGCTACTGCCTGCGGAGATGGTCTTCACGCGAAGGGTGTACGTTCCACCGGTAGAAGGTATATCAGTGTTTAAACTTATGAGTGTGTTTGGAGGGCAGTTGATTGAGGCGTGATTGACGGTGCAAACGGCGCTTGCTGAATCGTGGTTTGAATCAATGGTCCCAAATATGCGACCAGAAGTACTAATGTCTGGGTTGTAGGACGGCGTGTTGTCGATCCACCAGCCCGTAACCGCCTCGTGTCTCACCACGACGGGTTTGGTATACGTTGATGCAACAGTCGTCTTGACCGTGTTATCACTGGTGTCGGTCAGTTCGGTGAGCACCCTGACCCGGTATGCGGTGTCCTTGGCCAGGCCCGAAAGCCCGTGGTTCACCGCAGCCACTGCCTCGTTGGCGGGCGTGTTCGGATCGTCCGGCACAGCGACCACCACCCTGCGCGGGGGCAGGAGGTTAAAGTCCGCAGGTAAAAGCTCTGTCGGCGGATCAAGTCGAGCGTATGTTGCGGCTGACGTGATGCCGGTTGCCGCTCTGAGCGCTCGCGTCCATGCGGACGTCGGCTCTGCCGACGCCAACTGGTATTCGACGTAGAACCCGCTCACGCGCTTTCCGGCCGGGATGCTCAGCGGGTCATCCCACCAGACAGTCAGGCCATGCTCCATGGGGTGTATCTCGGCCCGGACGTTCTCCGGGCGCCCAACGGCCATGCCCGCCGCGGCGTCCTGCAACACCATGAGCGTTGCGCTGTTGCTGTTGTGGACGACGCCGTGTTCATCACTCGTCTGGACGCGGAACTCGTACTGCACCGGGTCGAGACCGCCGTACAAGAAGGCGCGCTCGACTCCCGGAGACAGAACAGAGTGCGACTCTTCCCAGGCGGTGCGCCCCGGCTTGCGGTGCTGTATGCGGAATGAGCTCTCGCAGGTGTCGTGGCTGGTGGTCCAGCTGCCCGTCACGCCATTGTCAAAGTCGGAAACGATCGTCAATTGAATCGTGCAAGTGGCGGGAACGTGGTGATACGAGGTCCTGGGACGCGCCTCATACTGCGCGGACACCGTGATCTCGTAGTCGGCGAGGCCGAGATCCGGCACCGTTACCGTCGTCTCGGCCGGCAACGCCGTCAGCTCCGAGACAGCCGTGAGACCGCCCTCGCTCCATTCCACGGTCACGAGGAAGCCGGTCAGGTCGCATTGGCCGACCGCATCCGGAGTTGTCCAGGACACCACGATGCCGTTGTCGCCCCGAATCGCCACAACGTTTTCGGGCGTTCCATCGCCGCAGGTGGCCGCCGGCGCCAAGTCTGCTGCCGGGACTGTTGTAGGCGCCGTTGTTGGCGTCGCTGCGGGAGTGGGTCCGGGTGTCGGCCCCGGCGTGGTGGTAGCGGCGGGACCGGGAGTAGGCCCTGGCGTGGGGGTTGGTTCCCCGGGGGACACCGTGGGGG
>VXOH01000186.1 GCA_009840135.1 Chloroflexota bacterium
ACTCTAAGGAATATCCATGCTTCATCCTTTTCCTCACCGACGAGAGTGGGGACAACCAATTGTCGAACTCAGCAATGTTACGGCCGGATACGACAATCATGTAGTTCTGAACGAGGTTGACCTCAAAATAATGCCCGGCGATTTCGTGGGTTTCTTGGGGCCCAGCGGCTCCGGCAAGACAACTTTGCTCCGCACTATCCTCGGGGCCTCCAAGGTTTTCGGCGGCAGAACAACTGTCAATGGAGAGCCCGTGGCAAGGAAGCGGTCCAGGGCGGGTTACGTCCCTCAACTGGAAACCATAGATTGGAACTTTCCGGTCACGGTGGGAGAAGTCGTTATGATGGGCTTCACCCGCCGAAACCCCTTCTTCCCCTGGCACCGCAAGTCCGACTGGCGCGCCGCGCGCGCAATGATGGACCGCCTGGGCATAGGTCGCCTGGAAAACAGGCACATCCGGCAGCTCTCCGGTGGACAGCAGCAGCGGGTCTTTCTGGCTCGGGCGCTGGTCAGCAACCCTTCCTTGCTGCTTTTGGACGAGCCCACCAGCGGAGTGGACATCAAGACCCGCGACGAGGTTATGCACCTGCTCCATGAACTGAACCACCAGGGCATAACCATCGCCATGACTACCCACGAAATTAACGCCGTCGCCGCCCACCTGCCCTGGCTGGTCTGTATAAACGGTCATGTGCTGGCTGAGGGCCCTCCTTCCCAGGTAATTTCCACGGAGACCCTGCGCCTGACCTACGGAGCCGATATGCCCGTAATCAAGCACGACGGCATGTCTCTGGTGGCTGAGAGCCCCCACCACTACGGCAGGAACGGCCAGAATGCTTCTTCCCGTAACGGACGGGAAATTGTCGCCCTGGATAAAGCCGCATCTTCATCCCCCGCCAATGCAGACCTTCCCGCAGGCAAGCCCAGGGGAAACGGGCACCTTTCCAACGAGGAACCGGGAAGAGTGGGCGCTCCGGCGGTAACAGGCGATTAGGAAGAGATTCTGGGGAAGTAAGTCAACGTGTTTGAACCTTTCAGCTATGAGTTTTTTGTCAACGGCGTAATCGCCGCTACCCTGGCCGGTGGGTTGTGCGGCCTGGTGGGAGTCTATGTCGTATTACGGCATATGTCCTACATTGGGCACGGTTTGGCCCACTCAGTATTCGGGGGCGCGGTTGCCAGCCACTTCGTGGTCTTCAACGTGCTTTTCGCCGGCGCAGTGGCCGGCTCCATGGGCAATGCGGGCCTGAGCGAAACTTATCTGCTCGTCGGTGCGATAGGGTGGGGATTTCTATCCGCCTTGCTGATTACCCTGATAACCAGGATGCGCATTATCGGGGCCGATGCCGCCATAGGAATCATCACCACCGCCAGCTTCGCCCTGGGAATCGCGTTGATCAGCTATACCAGGTCATTTCGGGATTTTGAAGCTCAGCTGTTTGGCCACATTGTCGGCGTGACCCAAACCGACCTCATCACCATACTGATCGTTACCTTGCTGGCCGGCGCCATATTCCTGGTGGGCTACAAGCATTTCCTCTTTGCCGCATTTGAACCGGATGTCTCGGGTTTTTATGGAGTGCCCACCGGGTTGACCGACACCGTATTTTCGCTGGTGCTGGCCGCCACCGTGGTGGCATCACTGAAGGTCCTGGGCGTTACAATGATTGCCGCCGCCATCGTAATACCTCCCATTATTGCGAGGCTGCTCACCGACCGGTTCCGGACCATGATGCTCATATCGGTAGTAAGCGGCGCATTTTGCGGATTCGGCGGGGTGTACGTGAGTTGGATCCTGGACATTTCCTCCGGCGCCAGCGTAGTCCTCTTTTCTTCATTGCTATTCCTCCTAACCCTGATTTACACCAATCTCAGAGGCTGGCTTCCCCGGGGATTAGTCGGTCGCGCCTCCGTCGAAGGAAATTCGCGGGATCACAGGGCGGCCCTGGACTAACCGGGGCGGAGTTTTCCGCTGCGGTTCGGGGCATCCCGCTTAACTATGGCCCGATGCCGTGTTAAACTGGGCCCACTTTCCCCCGTTCGTTCCTCAGCCCAGCCACCAACTTCTTGGTCAAAGTAGGAGGGTCAAACATGGCGCATGCCCACCACCACCATACCCCTCTGCAGGTTAACGAAGAGCACCGGGGCTTCCGCCGCGGCGCCGCATTTATCATCGGCGGCCTGACCAGCGGCCACGGCGTGTTTCACTGGCTGACCCAGAGCTTCATCGTGGTGTTGCCCGAGGTTCGTGACCTGCTGCTGGGTGGAAGCGTCATCGCCACCACCAGCATTCAGACTACCCGGGAAATAGCCTCGGGTGTGGTTTCCCTTCCCGGGGGTGTGCTGACCGACGCCCTGCGCAAGCACTGGGGTTGGGTCATGGCAGTATGCATGGCTCTCTTTGGCGTAGGATGGATCCTGATGGCAGCCGGCGGCTGGACAGTACCCGGGAGCGCCTGGCTTACCGCCGAGCAGTCGGCGGCGACCGCCGATGCCTCCGGAGAATTGAACGTCCTGGGCTACATCCTCCTGCTGTTCGGCATGGCCGTGGTTGGCATGGCGGCATCCTTCTGGCACCTGCCCGCAGTGGCCGCTTTGTCCACCCAGTTCAGCCACCGGCGGGCCTCGGTGCTGTCTTTCCACGGGGTGGGCGGCAACGTAGGAGACGTAATCGGACCCGTGCTGACCGGCCTGCTCCTGTCCGTTCTCACCTGGCAGGGCATTATCACCATTTACGGCGCGGTGCCGGTGTTCCTGGCTTTCCTGGTGTTCTGGGCATTTCGTGACATTGGCCAGCACCGGCACGGGGAAGAACAGGAACGTCCGGCCAGCACCATGCGGCACCAGATAGACGAGACCAAGATCCTGATGCACAACGGCCGCATGTGGGGCATCACTGCAGTGGCCGGCCTGCGGGGAATGGCCTACATTGGATTCATTACGGTTCTGCCTCTGTACCTGGCCGACGAACTCGGCCTGAAGCTCCAGGATGGCGAAGGCGGCTTTGAGAACCTGTTCTACCGGGGTTCGCTGATCGGCCTTCTGGTGCTGGTAGGCATTTTCGCCAGCCCGATCATGGGTTACCTGTCGGACCGGTTTGGGCGAAAGCTGGTGCTGATTCCAGGGATGGCTGTACTGGCGGTCCTCACCTTCCTGATGGCGTCGCTGGGGGATACCCTGACCGGCATGACCATCCTGCTGGCGGGCCTGGGCCTTTTCCTCTACAGCGACCAGCCCATACTGACGGCCTCGGCCATGGACATCGTGAGGGAAGGAACGGCGGCCACCACGTTGGGACTGATGTCCACCTCCCGGTTTATCTTCAGCGCCATCTCTCCGTTGATCGCGGGGGCGCTTTACACCATAAATCCCGACAACCTGTTCTATTACACAACGGCCCTTTACCTGGCGGCCATTGCGATTCTGTTCTTCATCCGTCTGCCCAGGGCCGTACCGGCGCAGGCAGGCGACGGCCACCACGATCAGGGGAGTCAGGGTCACGGGCGCCATGACCACGGCAACGATGAACACGCCCACGCTGCCCACGAGTCCGGTACCCAGCAGTCATCGGGAGGCCACGGCCACGACGATGACCATGGACATGAGGATGGCGGACTTGGGCAAGGTGAGGAACACGGCCATGATCATGGACAGGAACAAGGTCACGGACACGGCCAACGGGACTGATCGTTTCAAGCTTTCCTGAAGGAATGCAGCTGAGAAGTTCGACGCTGCCCCAGGAATAGAGGCCACCAACTCCCGCAACGAAAGGGTTGCGGGAGTTCTCTATCCTGCAGCCCAAGCCTCATTGCCACGCGGAATGCGCCATTCCCGTAATAGACTTCAGTGACCCTGCCCGTCCGCGGGTAGGGTGCTATACTTGGTATAGCTAGAAACAGGGTGAGGGGAAGGATGCTTTGCACCAGTTGCGGCAGGGAAATCGCCGAGTCCGCCAACTTTTGCAGGTATTGTGGCGCTGCCCGGCCAGTTGAGCTTGTTCCTGAAGCTCAGGAGGTTTCACCTCCGCCGGAGGTTGACCCTGCAACGCCGGATAATGCGGTGCAATTGCACGCCGCCATCCTGGCGCTGCAATCCCAGGTAGGGCACCTTTCGGCCCGAGTAGCCGCCCTGGAAACCGCTGCCGTACCCGCAACCTCTTCCCAGCCGACAGCTTCTGTCCCCCCTTCGCCGGCATCCCCAGCCGTCTCCATAAGCCCCGGCCCCTCTTTAGCCCCTACAATACCCGGGGCCCAGGTGGGAGCGGTTTCCCCTGCTGCCGCCCAGCCAACCGGCCAGGGCGGAAATATTTCTGCCTCGCCTCCAGGCCCACCGGCCCAAGCCGGCAGGCCAATGAATTGGGAGTGGCTGGTAGGGGGCAACTGGCTGGCACGCATTGGCATTCTGGCCGTTATTATCGGCGTCGGTTTCTTCCTGAAGCTGGCATTCGACAACCAGTGGATTGGAGAGACCGGTCGGGTTGTCCTTGGACTGGTAATCGGCCTGGCCCTTCTGGGAGCGGGCGAATTCTGGAGTCGCAAATATGCAGTCTGGTCCCAGGCGGTGACGGGCGGCGGCATTGCGATACTGTACCTTTCCGTATTTGCCGCTTTCTCCCTCTATGGACTGATTCCCGCCTGGCCGGCGCTGGGATTTTCCTTGCTGGTTACCCTGGCAGCCGCCGGCCTGGCCTTGCGTTACGAGGCGCGGGCCATCGCAATTCTGGGGATTCTTGGCGGCTTTGCCACACCCCTGTTCCTGGCCGACAAGTTGCCGCAGCAGGCAGCGCTCCTGGCCTACGTTCTGGTGCTTGATGCAGGAGTCCTTGCCCTGGCCACCTTCCGCAACTGGCGCTGGTTCACCCTGCTTGCGCTGGTGGGTTCACTGGTGCTCTTCATGTTCTGGAGGGTGGAGCTTGACCCCACGGTGGCTTTGTCCCAGGTAGGGATAACCGTAATTTTCCTGATATTTGTCGGCGCCACTACCCTGTTCCATCTAATCTGGCGGCGGCCGCCCCAGGTATTCGACCAAGCCTTGATAGTATTGAATGCCGCCGCCTATATGGGCCTGACTTACTGGCTTCTGTGGGACGATTTCCGGGTCTGGATGGGCGGGTTCACGTTGCTGCTGGCAGTGTTCTACGGTCTGCTGGCTTACGGAATCCTGATGCGGCACCGGGAACAGGTTAACCTGAGTATGTTTTCCGTCGGGGTGGCCCTGGTGTTGCTCTCCATAGCCGTCCCGGTCCAGCTCAGCGGTTCCTGGGTCGGGCCGGCGTGGGCCATCGAAGGGGCCGTTCTGGTCTGGGTCTCTTTCTTTATTCGGATGCCCCAACTTCGCTGGTTCGCCGTGGCCGCCTTTGCGGTAACCCTGGGCTGGCTGCTGGTGATAGACCTTCCCGGACACTTCGGAGTTTACTCCTACATGGGCTGGGACGCAGGGACGGAGTGGCCGGTAGTGAACACCTACTTCCTGTCTCACGTCATGATAATCGCGGCCGCCTACGTGAGCGCATTTTTCTGGTGGAAGAACCGGGGTGAAACGCCCTACGAGTGGGAAGCCTTTGCCCCACCGGCCCTCGTTGTTGCGGCCAATCTACTTACTCTTTGGGCCCTCAGCGTTCAGGTTGACGAGGCCGTATATTTGTGGGTCCAGGGCCCCGATACGCCCAATTATGTAGTGAGGAATACCACCAGCTTGTCCCTCAGCGGTTTGTGGACCGTCTATGCTGCCGTTCTGATAGTCCTGGGCATCTGGAAACAACAGCGCTGGCTGCGGCTGGGCGGCCTGGTACTGCTGGCGATACCCGTACTGAAGCTGTTCCTCTACGACTCTTTCGAGCTGGACCAGGGCTATCGGGTAGCCGCATTCATCGGGCTGGGCGCTCTGTTGCTGGCTGGCGGATTCCTGTACCAGCGTTACAGCCGCGCCATCCGGGGGTTCCTGCTTGAGTAGTTGGTCCAGGACAGATACTTCCATCCGGGATTGGTCGGTGGTAGCGAGAATTCCGGCCATCCTGGTGGTCGCCCTCCTGACCCTGGCAGCGGCCATGGCAGCCGCCTCATCCATCTACGCCGATTTTTCGCTGGCCCACTGGCAGTATTACAAGCCCCTGAACCTTCCAAACCCGCTTGCTGAGCGGACCCTGGTGGAAGCGCCCATGGACCGGGAGGTTTACGCCAGGTCAAACGCCGGGCAAACCGATCTGAGACTGATCGAGGGACAGGACTGGGAAGTTCCCTACCAGTTGCTGGTACAACGCAGCCGGACCAGCAGGGAAGCCCGCAGGGTTTCCCTGAGGGACCAAGGGTATGTCCCCGGCCAATTCACCAGCTTCGTTGCAGACCTGGGAACGGGACCAGAATTGCACAACGAAGTCCGGATTGAGGGCCGAGGCGCCAATTTCCGGCTTGATGCCACCGTGGAGACCAGTGCCGACGGCGAGGAGTGGGCTGTCGTTAAGGAAGACGCCGAGATTTACGACTTTACCTCCGGCGACGGAAGGTTCAATGCCCGCCACACGGAAATTGAGTATCCCAGGAGCGCTGCCCGCTACCTGAGGGTAAAGGTAAAGGACGCGGAGGCATCTTCCCTGGAAATAACCGGCGCATCGGTCTTTTTGAGCGAAACCTCTCCGGCGGTTGAGTCCGCCTACGCGCCGGCGTCCTCCGTCCGCTCCGAGTCGCTGGATGACCAGGTGACGCTGTACGAGCTGGACCTGGGTACGGACGGTATCCCCCTCAGCCGCATGTCCTTCGTTGCCGAAGCCGACAACTTCTACCGTTCAGTGTCCATTGAAGGGAGAGAGAACGGAGGCGATTGGATCTGGCTGGCCGGTACGGAAGTTTATTCCTTCGACACCGCCAGGTTCCAGGGCAGCCAGCTTGAGGTCGAGTTTCCCGAGAGCTTGTTCAGCCGGTACCGGCTGGTGGTTGAGGACGAAGACAATGCGCCCCGGGACTTCTCCTCGTTTGCCTTCTACGGCATAGACCGGAAGCTGTTATTCCAGCCGGAACCGGGCAGTACGTACTCCCTATACTACGGTAATCCCCTGGCCTCGGCCCCATCCTACGAACTGGAGCGGATAGTTCCGTACCTGGAAACCGAGGGGTTGCCAAAGGCCTCGCTGGGAAGCCAGGCCGTGAACGGAGGATTCTCCGGGCTTGACGTCCCCTTGACGGAAAGGCTGCCCTGGCTGATGCCGCTGGCGGTGTCCCTGGCGGCGCTGGTTGTAGCGATATTGCTGTTTGGAGTCATCAGGCAGGCCAGGAAAGTATTGCCGCCTCCCTGGGAAGCGTCCAACCACTAAACAGCTATAGCTGACCACGCAAAGGGCGCCGCAGGAGTCGCGAATCAATACCCTCTTCGATGGTTCGAAGAGGGTATCAACTATTCGCTGACATTGGACGCCGGAACGTCGTCAACCTGCCTGGCGTGGCTGTGCCTCGCTGGCGTTATCCAACAAGAGGTGGAAGGGCAGGCTTGGGCGCCGCCCGCTTACACATTCAGTTAAAGACCGCGCTCAGTAAAAGACCGCGCTTCCCACGCCACCGCCGGCCGCGATGACCTCACCGGTAACGGCCCAGGCCTTGTCGGAAGCCAGGAAGGCGGTTACGAAGCCGATTTCGTCGGCATCCACCATGCGGCAAATTGCATTGCCCCGGCCTGAGCCCGGCGCAAAGTCCTGTTGTTCCACCTCGGAGGCGGTGATGCCCTGCTGGGCGGCCCGGGACTCCAGCATTCCGGCAGTGCGTTCGGTGCGGGTGGTGCCCGGGTGAATGCAGTTGACGGTGATGCCGTAGCGGCCCAGGTCGTTGGACAAGGTCTTGGTCATGTGGACCATGGAAACGTTGCGCGCTCCGCCGCTCAGGTTGCCGGCGTTGCGGGCGTTGCCCCCGCTGATGTTGATAATCCGGCCAAAGCCCTGCTCTTTAAGGTGGGGTATGGCCGCCTTGGAGCAGCGCAATGCCCCCACGAACTTCACGTCGAAGTCGGCCATCAGGGAGTCCTCGTTGACCGTTTCCACGTAGCCCACGGCGTCCTCGGAACCGCCGGGGAGGGACGCACTGTTGACCATGATGTGCAGACCGCCCAATTGCTGGACGGCCTCGTTGACCACCCGGTTCACCTGGTCCGTCTGGGTGGCGTCCATCTGCATGGGGATGACGGTGCGGCCTGTTGCGTCGGAAATTTCCTTGGCGGTGGCCTCCAGCTGGTCCATGGAACGGGAGGCAATCACCACGTCGCAACCCTCCTGGGCCAGCACCCTGGCAATAGCCTTTCCGATACCTCGTCCACCACCGGCGACAAAGGCCTTCTTACCCTCCAGTCCGAAATCCATTCTCCTACCTCCAGAGTCACCTCAAGGATTTCCCCGGGCAACCCAACGTTTTCAAGCTGCTGGAATAATACACAATGGCTATGGGCTCGGCAATAAGCGCCGGTCAAACCTCTAGCAGGAGCCAATCTACCGCTCAATGGAGCACTCCACGGTACTGACGGAAGGAACCAGGCATATATTCTCTTCTTGCGGGCTGACAGGGTTATTTATTTAGAGCAGGTATATCGCTGTTAGTTTGTCATTCTGAACGAAGTGAAGAATCTAAAATGGCTCACTTATGAAACGTTTCGGGAAGGCAATACTCCTACTGTTGGTGATTTTAGATCCTTCGCTCCTCTCAGGATGACATATAAGCCGGTGATTCTTAACTGGAATCCCACAATTCATACCCTTTTCCCTACTTGTGGAAAGGACCAGTGGTCAGGCCTTGCCAGCCTTTATCCAGTCGGACAACCTCTCGGCAATCATGAGCGTGGTTACGTTGGTGTTGGCCCTGACCACGTCGGGCATAACCGAGGCGTCAATGACGTTCATGTTGGCGAGGCCGTGAACGCGGCAATACTGGTCAACCACCGCCATGGAGTCGGTGGCGGGCCCCATCTTGCAGGTTCCGGAGGAGTGCTGTTGGGTGGAAACGTTGCGGAGCATCCAGGCATCCAGGGCGTCGTCGGAAGCCAGGTCCTCGTCGGTGGGAGTTATGCGGCCAGTAATCACGCCGGCAAAGGCATCCGACTGGGACAGGCGGACACAGAGGCGCACAGCTTCTCTCATCCTGGCCCGGTCTCCCGCGTCGGCCAGGTAGTTATAGCTCAATTCCGGCTGAACGTAGGGATCGTTGGCGGACAACCGCAACTCCCCGGCGGTGGAAGCATTCTCCAGGGCAGGAGCCATTCTCATGCCGGCGGCAGCGTCGGGAGCCGCTCCCCGGGCGTCGGCAAACCAGCCCGGCAGGACCTGCATATCGTTCCGAGTGGAAGAACCCTCGGAGGTATAGCGCAGGGCCACCTGGCTCCAGGGAGTATCGGGATCGTCCAGGTATTCCTGCCGCACCTGGAATTGAAGGGCAACCAGGGGATGGTCACGCAAATTCTGGCCTACCCCGGGCAGGTGGTGGACCACCGGAATGCCCAGGCTTTCCAGATGGGGCCTGGGTCCTACGCCTGAGAGCATCAATAACTGGGGCGAGGCGATGGCGCCGCCGCTGAGGATGATGCGGTCTCCATCAATAACGAAACGGTCGTCGCCGCTGTCCACCTCCACGCCAACGGCGCGGGTTCCTTCGAAAAGGATGCGACGGACCGTGACTCCGGCGCGGATGGTCAAGTTAAGGCGGTGGCGGGCCATGTCCAGGTAGGTAATGGAGGCGCTCATCCGCACTCCGTCCACGTTGTTCATGGGCCGGGGCCCGACGCCGGTGGAATCGGGGTCGTTCATGTCGGGACAGTCCGGAAGCCCGGACTCTATGCAGGCCCGGTAAAAGGCCTCCTGGGTGGGCAACCACTCCTCCCGCTTGTGCCGGCGCACGGGAATGGGACCCTCGGACCCGTGGAAATCGCCGCCAAAATCGAGATCGGTTTCAATCTGGTTAAGGTAGGATATGAGCTCAGGATAGGCCCATTCGTCGTTGCCCCACCGGACCCAGTTGTCGAAGTCTTCGGGCACGGCGCGGAGCCAGACCTGGCCGTTGACGGAGCTGCTGCCGCCGACGACCCTGCCCCGGGGCAGGTGAAAGGTATTTTCATGTTCCGGCCTGGCCTTGGCCCGGTAGCCCCACATGTGGGGGCCGGCGATGGCCCGGGCGGTGTTGTAACCAAACTTCACGTCGTCGGGAATTCGGTCGAAGTCGGGGTAATCCGGGCCCGCCTCCAGCAACAGAATGGAACGGTCGGGGTCTTCTGAAAGGCGGGTGGCCAGGACGCTGCCGGCCGAGCCGGCGCCGATGATGATTACGTCGTACTTCATTTCTCGTTACCTTGAGTCCGCTAGGCTAATATGAAAGACAGGATACACGGGATGGGGATCTTCTGCCAAACCTCGTCTATTCTCTGGGCGAGACCCAAGATATGACACCGAATGCAATGGAAGCAGGCATCATTTCATTGTAGAGAATAGTCTCCAATGATAGAATTCGCGCGAGGCAAGGATCCACCTATGAGCAACCAGGAGTCGGGGGCCGATGGGTTGAGAAGAAGGCACCGGCGCACTCTGGAGAGGATGGGTTCAACGCCGACACCAGCCGACATCAGGTGGGCAGAGGTCGAGTCATTACTGAACGCCTTAGGAATCGAGCTGGTTGAAAGGTCCGGCTCCAGGGTACAGTTGTTCAAAGGAAACGAATCAATCGTAGTTCACCGTCCACATCCTGGCCCGGAAACAAGGCGTGATACCGTCCGCGACATTGTCCGTTTTATCGAACGCGTATCAGGAGCAGATTGATGCTGGAGTACAAGGGATACATTGGCGAAGTAGTCTACGATGATGAAGCCGAAGTCCTCCACGCACGAGTCATCAATAGCGGAGACTATCCAATAGCCAATGCCGAAGCCACCGACGTGGAAGGTATCAAGCGAGAGTTCCGACTTTCCATTGACGTTTATCTCCAAGGCTGCGCCGAGCGGGGAATTGAACCCGTCCCGCCGGCCACACGGACGATGGCTGCGGGGACAGGTAACTGAGCACGATTCTTGGCCAGCTCTGCCAAGTGAACCCATCAACAACCCTTAAGGCGACCTAGCCAGGAGGAGTATGAAAGCATCCTATTTGGGCGCGATGGGATACGCTGACCGTCACCTCTTTCCCGAGACCTGGCCCATTCCCCCGGCCTGCCACGAACCCCGCCTCTCCGTGCAGAGCTACCAGGAAGGCATGGAGGAGTGCGAGTTTGCCGAGGAAATGGGGTTCGAGTGGGTCAGTTTTTCGGAACACCACTATTCGGGACGCATCGCCACCGGCAATCCAGCGGTGATGGCCGCCGCGGTTGCAGAACGCTGCAAGAAGGTCAAGCTGGCCATGCTGGGCCCGCTGCTTCCCCTGAACAATCCCGTCCGCATTGCCGAGGAAATGGGGATGCTGGACAACATTTCCGATGGCCGGTTGATAATGGGCTTCCTGCGCGGAACGCCCAACGAGGACCAGGTCTATGGCGTGAACCCCTCAGAGGGCAGGGAGCGATTATTTGAGGGCATGGACCTGATCCGCAAGGCGCTGACCGAGGAACAGCCCTTCTCATGGGAAGGGCGGTATTACCAGTTTCGCACGGTCTCCGTCTGGCCCAGGCCGGTGCAGCAGCCCCTTCCGCCCTGCATCATGGCCACCCGCAGCGACGATACCGTCCGGTACGCCGCGGAGAACGGCATGGGCCTGGGGGTGTCCTTTATCCCGGTGGAAATGATGGAGTCCATCACCGAGAAGTACTTCAACTGGTGCAATGAAGCCGGCTGGCAGCCCACCCCTGATGACGTCGTGTTCCGGGGAAACATCTATGTAGCGGAGACGGACCAGGAGGCACAGGACTGGCTGCACGCCCTGCCCGGTGGACAGCCCCGTCCCGCCATCCAGCTGCCCCGTTCCGTGGCCCAGGTGATCCAGGCCGCCCGCTCGGGCGAGGAGTTCGACCTCAGGCGCATCCTGGCCGGCAGCCCCCAGGGCGATGTGGTGGGCCGGTCGCTGGGGCTCAATTTCCTGGGCAGCCCCGACACCGTGGCGAGCAAAATCAGGGAATACAACGACAGGTGCGGAGTGGGGGTGGTGGACCTTTTCTTCCAGCAGCCCGGCTTGACCCATGACGAGGTGATGCGGGAGATAGAGCTATTCGGCAAGGAAGTCCTGCCCCAGATCAGGGAGTTTTAGGAAACCTCTGAACAGGTCCCTTCCCCCTTGATGGGCTGACAGGGGTATGTATTCGGCCATTCCAAAGGGGTATTACCCGGTGAAATGTCATCCCGATGAACTGTCATCCTGAGTGCAGCGAAGGATCTGGAATCGCAGGTAATGGAGGTATTGCCTTTCTGAAAGTCGTCATGGGGGAACGATTTTAGATTCTTCACTCCGTTCAGAATTGTATGTGTCAGGTAATTCGTTGACAG
>VXOH01000131.1 GCA_009840135.1 Chloroflexota bacterium
ACCCAAACGGGCGGGCAAAGTCAAGGGTTTTGGGTAATCAAGTATATAATTCCCATTAATTCCCCTTTTAAAAGAAAGGGCCCCGGGAAATCCCGGGGCTCAAAACCGGCTGACTTAATTGGTGCAGGTTTAGAGGCTAAAGCTGGCCGCCGCCAAAGATGGCGTGCTGCTTGTGGTATATCTGCAGCCGCTGGCGAGGACACTCCAGCACGTAGATGCGTCCCTCGTCGTCCACATCCACCGAAATGGGGCCATGGAAGACCCTCTCCCGCTCGTGCAGGTTGTGGGCCATTTCCCGGGCTCTGACGATGGTGGGGTCCAGGTTAACCCGCTCCCGTCCCCAGCTGGACAGGGTTGCCTCGCCCAGCAGCTTGGTTATGAAGTTGCCCTGGGCGTCAAATATCTGGAGTCGGTCGTTCTTGAAGTCGGCTACGTAGATTATGCCTTCCTTGTCCACCGCCACCTTGGTAGGACGGTTGAACTGGCCGTCGCCGTCGCCGCTGGAGCCGAACTTCATCAGGAACCGGCCGTCGGGAGTGAACTTCTGGACCCGGTCGTTGCGCCAGTCGGCCACCCAGACGTTACCCTCGTGGTCAATTTCGATGCCCCAGGGATAGCTGAACTGGCCATCACCGCTGCCTTCGCTACCCCACTGGAACTTGAACTGACCGCCGCCGGTATAGACCTGCACCCGGTGGTTGTAGCTGTCCACCAGGTAAATGTCGTCGTTGGCGTTGCAGGCCAGGCCGGAAGGCTTGTTGAACTCGCCCTCGGCGCTGCCCGTCTTGCCCCAGGTGGCAGTACATTCCCCGTCCTTGTTGAAGACGGTTATGCGCTGCAACCACTCGTCGGCCACGTAGGTATTGCCCTGACCGTCCACGGTGAGGGCGGTGGGCCACATGAAGGTGCCGGCCGGGGCGTTCTCGTCTGCTTCTTCCGGGGGAATCTTCTGGCCGAATTCCTGCAGCAATTGCTCGTCCACGGTAAACACCGTCACCCGCTTGCAGGGGAAGAAGGCGGGGGTCTCGGAACCGCGGCTGATGACGGACAACTGGTTCTTGCCGCTTACAACAATATCCACGGGATAGAAGAAGCCGGAACCGCTGCGGTTTTCCTGCCGCCCGATGGTATGGCTATACTCGAAGGTTATGGGAGCAATCTCGGTAGTAACCATCTTTCCTCGCTGAACGTCTCATTTACAAATAAAGGAAGGTCTGAATAATTCCCCCTCCCCTGGTGGGAGAGGGTTAGGGTAAGGGGGAAATCGTCGTTAGCAAGCTATCACCCCCATCCTAACCTTCCCCCTTGACGGGGGAAGGGACTTGTTCAGAGGTTCTTAAAGGCTGGCAGCCTTTCGCCGCCAGCCTTGAATTTTCGTTCCTTACCCTTACTTGATGAAGTCGAACTTCTCGAAGTTGCCGTTGAGGATGGGCTGGGAGTCCAGGCCCATCCAGTCCTCCAACAGGGTGGCGTAGGTGCTGCGGAAGTCGTTGTTCCACCGCAGATCACCCTCGTCCAGCTTATCGGGCTCCAGGGACGGGTACTCGCCGTAGAGGCCGCCCTTGACCGCGTCGCCGATAACGAAGGCCACGCCGCCGGAACCGTGGTCGGTGCCGGAACCATTTTCCTTGACCCGGCGGCCGAACTCGGTGAAGACCACCATGACCACTTCCTCGTTGGCGTTATGCTCCACCAGGTCCTGGTAGAAGTCGCCGATGGCGGTGGTGACATCGCCCCACAGCTTGGGCAGGGTGATGTGCTGGTTGGCGTGGGTGTCGAAGGTGCCGGGGTTCACGCCGGTGTAAAGCACCCGGGTGCCGAATCCGGCAGTGTGGACCTGGGCTATATTCTTCAGCCACTGGGCGAAGGGGCTGCCGCCGTATTCGATGCCGGAGGTGTACATATCCGGTGCAGTCTTGAGAATATCGGCGCCCTTCAGGGCGTCCAGGCCGGTCTGGGACAGGTAGTCATTGACCGCGCCGGAGCCGATCATGGGGGAGTACATGCGCCCGAAAATGTCCAGGGCGTCCATGCGCTCTTCCTCGCCGTCAATGCCGGTCAGCACGCCGTAGCTGGCCAGGTCGCCCACCGAAGCAACGGAGACGCCGGGGGCGGCCAGGGCCCGGGGCAGGCCGCGGCCGAAGTTGACGGCGGTAAGAATGTTTTCCTTGTTTGGGTCGATGTCACGGATGGCCTTGCCCAGCCAGCCGTCGGTGACCATCTTGTCCGGCTCGGCGGTGTGCCAGATGTCCAGGGAGCGGAAGTGGGACCGGATGGGGTTGGGGTAGCCTATGCCCTGCATTACGGCAACCTTGCCCTGGTCGTAGAGCTCCTTCAGGGGACCCATGCCAGGGTTGAAGCCGACGTAGTCATCAACCGCGTGAACGTCCTCGGCGGAAAGCCGCAAAACGTCGCGATAGTCCTGGTAGTGGGGGTCGCCATAGGGGACAAAGGTGTTCAGCGCATCATAAGCGCCGGTCATCTGAAGCATTACCAGTACCGGATCTTTCTTGGTGGAGGTCATTTTCTTCTCCTTGATGGTCTCGATTAGGGTTCCTTGCCGGAGGGGGGGTTCTCCACCCCCATCCTCACCTTCCCCCGTCAAGGGGGAAGGGATTTATTCGAAGCCAGCCGAAAGTTCCGGTCAGGCGTAGAGATACTCCTTGGTTGCCACAATCATCTGCAGCATCTGGGCCACCTGCCCGGGAAATTCCCGGTTGCCGGTGGGCAGGTCGCCGGTCTTTTCGGCATGCTTAATCAGCATTTCGCGGGTTTCCGTTTCCAGCTCGTAGCAGCCCAGCAGCCGCAGACATCCATCTACCAGGTTGTCCGGAGAAAGGACCGGGCCTTCAGCCTGGAGCTTCCGGACCAGATCCTGGACACCGGGCTGGGTCAGGTCGCCCACGTAGTCGGCGGTGAAGTTGATCCGCCGCACCAGGGTGCCGCCGTCAATCCATTCCTTGCCGGTGTGCCAGCCTTCCACGCTGGGGGGATTAAGGATTTCCTGGCCCATGTGCTTCATCTCGTCGAAAATGACCTCGAAGCCGGGCCTGGGCGTGGTCCAGTCACCCACCAGGCGAATGGTGCCAACTATGGACTCGATGGGGCCCTTGATCCGCTGGAAGCGGGCCTCCTTGAAAGCATCGGAGTTGAACAGGGCCCGGAGCATGGCCTTGATGTCGTAGACGGAGTTGAAGTAAACGTCCTCCAGCATCTTGATGGTGGCCATGTCCCGCGGAGGAGTCTCCATCCAGGATGGGACCCCGCCTTCGTCGGCGACGAAGTAGCTGTACATGTGGCGGGAGATGAAGCGGGCGGTGGCCGGCTGCTTCACAATGATGTCAATGACATCTTCGCCGTTGAAGTTGCCGGTCTCGCCGAGGAAGGTCTTCATGCCCTCGTCGTGGTCTGACGGGTTGTAAACGAACTGGGAGGCATAGCGGCCGTAGGGCTGGCCGGGAATGTTGTTGCCAATGGTCCAGCCGGTGAAAGCCCGGGCGCACTCCTTGACGTCGTCCTCGGTGTAATTGAACTGGCCGTCCATGCCCACGCCCATGGAGAAGAGCTCAAGCAGTTCACGACCATAGTTTTCGTTGATGTTGTCCTTGTGGCTGAGGCAGTTGTCCAGGAAGTAGATCATGGCCGGGTCCTTGGAGATTTCGATCAACAGTTCCCGGAAGTTGCCCATGCCATTGGCCCGCAGCATATCCAGCTCGGCCTGGGAGGTCACATAGCTCTGGGTCTTGCTGTCGGCGGTGCAGAGAATACCGTGCCAGAACAGCACCATCTTCTCTTCCAGTTGGTTCCTGGAGTTGATCATGCGCCACATGATGTATTCGGGCACGCAGCGAATAAAGTGGTTCCATTCCAGGAAGCTGCGCTCGTTCAGGTCCAGATCCATGCCGTGGTTGTCGTCGGTAGGGTTAAGCAACTCTTCCACAGTTGCCTCGTAACCCTTCTCGGCGCGCTCGACGATTTCGTCGTACTGGGCGCCGAACCCGGCTCGCCGCATCAGGTGAGCCATCAAGGCAATATCGTTATCGGCCATCCGTACTCCTCCCCAACCAAGTTTGAGGCAAACATAGCTGGGCAAATAATAGCATTATCGCTGCTGTCAATCAAGTTTGAAGGATAGAATCCACAAACGTTTTGGCAAATACTGTCTTCTAACTGGCAAGCCCATTACCCAAATGAACCTGTCTGCCATTCCTGCTAGAATCGTCAAGGCTAACCATTACAAATCTGCTACGCCGGAGGCTGCCGATATGCCGTCCTTCTGGGAGAAAATCCAGGTAGAAGACCGTGAAATGGATCTGTACGCCAGCGTCCCTTCAGGCGCCGGACCCTTTCCGGCGGTGGTCGTGGCCCATCCGGCCAGCGGGGTGGGAGAGTTTACCCAAAGCATCGCCGACCGACTGGCGGCGGAAGGCTACGCCGCCGTGGCGCCAAACCGGTTTCACCGAATACCGGAAGAGGCGATAGCCAGCCGCACCGCGGGACAGTACCTGAACGATCCGGAGACCGTGCTGGACATGAACGCCACGGTGGATTTTGTGCGGACCCACCCGGCCATTGACGGGGAACGCATCGGCATCATCGGCTTCTGTTCCGGGGGGCGCATCGCATGGCTGTCCGCCGCCACCAATCCTTACTACCGGGCCGTCGTGCCCTTCTACGGCGGCAACATCATGGCCACCATAGGCTCGGCCACCCAGTCTCCCTTCGAACTGGCGGAGGGAATCAACTGTCCCATGCTGTTCCACTTCGGGGAGATAGACGACAATCCCTCCCAGGAGGACATGCGCAAGCTGGGCGCAGAGTTGACCAGGCTGGGCAAGGAGCACCGTTTCATTACGCATCCTGGCGCCGGCCACGCCTTCCTGGACCAGACGGGGAATCGGTACCACGAAGGGGCAGCAACAGCAGCGTGGCCGCAAACGGTGGAGTTTTTGGCTGAGCAGCTAAAGAGCAATTGAAGGTATTTGCCCAAGGGTGTCGTCAAATTGTCCATTTCGTCTTGCCGGCGAAGGCCGGAATCTTGACTTCAGCCGGCGAGGTTCCCGCCTTCGCGGGAACGACGAAATGGACGCTGGGATACTTCCTCCTTCAATTTGACGGCAGGCCTAACCCTCAACCTCTACGATCATTTCGATTTCCACGGGCATGGACCCGGGAAGGGTGCTCATGCCCACGGCGGAGCGGGCGTGGCGGCCCCGGTCTCCGAAGAGGCTGACCAACAGGTCGGAGGCCCCGTTGGCCACGCGGGGCGTTTCGGTGAAATCCGGGTCCGCGTTGATCATGCACAGCAGTTTGACGATCCTGGTTACCTTGTCCAGGTCGCCGATTTCACCCTTGAGGTTGGACAGCAGGTTGAGCATGGTAAGCCGGGCGCAGTCGTAACCCTGGTCAATGGTGACCCCGGCGCCCAGTTTGCCAACGTGGAGAAATCCGCCCTCGGGCAGGCCGGGGCCCGTTCCGGCCAGGAACACCAGGTTGCCGGTCCGTACTGCCGGGACGAAGTTGCCCACGGCGGAGCGACGGGGTTCGGTGAGCTGGTAGCCCATTTCGTTCAGTTTGTTCTCGATTTCAGGCATAAGTTATTCCACCTTCCAGTTTGTCGGGGCGACGTTTTTTGTTTGGGCAATGTTCCCATGGGCGATACCCAGGCGATTTCCAGGGCAGCCACAAGGGCTGCCCCTACAAAAAAACGCTGCGTCATCAAGACAGTTCTACGAGGGAAATCCAGGCGGGGCGGTTGCCCAGGGGAGTCGTGGCCACCCGGTTTAGCTGGCCCGTTTCCCCGTCGATGCCAAAGGTGGCCATGTTTCCCGACTCCACCCCGGCGGAGTACAGGAACTTCTCACCCGGGCCCACGGCCAGGGCGTTGGGAATGGCCTCGGCGTCCACTATACCGTTGGCGGCCAGTTCTCCCGTAGCCGAATCGACGGTAAAGCAGGCAATGCTGTTGTGTCCCCGGTTGGGGGCGTACAGAAAACGCCCCGAAGGGGTGATCTGTATCTGGGAGCAGGTATTACGCTCGGTGAAGTCCTCGGGGATGGTGGGCACCGTCTGGAATTGGGTCAGCGTACCGTTCCCCGTATCCAGCCGGTAGGCACCCACGCTGCATCCCTGCTCGTTGGAGAAGTACAGCACGTCCAGAGACGGGTGGAAGCAGAAATGGCGTGGGCCGTGAAAGCCTTCGGGCTCCACCTGAGCCGGTGAGTTGGGTTCAATCTGCCCCGTATTCTCATCAAAGCGGAACTGGTAGATGCGGTTGGGGCCGTTTCCGGCGATGTGGGGGACGAAGGCATACCGGTTGGTGGGGTCGGTCTGCATGGCGTGGGCGCCGGTGGCCGTCTCCAGCCATACCACCGGATCGCCTCCCACCGAACCGTCATCGCCAATGGGGTGGACACCCACGTGCGCGCCCTGGTAATAGGCGGAGAGGACGTATCCGCCCTTGCGGTCGGCGCCGATGTAGGTGGGGTTGAATTCCAGCGCCACCCTTCCGGTGCGGGACAACTCACCGTTGGAAGGGTCAATATCGTAGCTGATGAGCTGCGGGTCTTCGCGGCAGCCAACGTAGAGGTGGGCGCCGCTGGGGCTGACGGCCATGGTAAAGGGACCGCCGGCCACCGCCAGGTCTCGCTGGTGGGCCAGCCCTCCCGTGTCCGGGTCCACTACGAAGGTGGATATCCTGTCGTCTTCCTGAACTGCCACGTACATGTAGTGGGGCATAGTATCCTCTCCTTTACTGTTGTGGTTTCGGAAGGGCTCTACTGCCACCTGCTTAGCCCCCAGACTTCCGTTCAGCTCTGCTGGAAGGGCGGGCGGCTGAAGATGCGTTGCACCAGGGGCACAAAGAACTCCAGCGGCAGGGACTCATACCCGGGATCGAAGGAGGACTGGTCCCAGCGGTGGCAGAAGTCCACGGTGTCCTGGTACCAAGGATGGTCGCGATAGGCGTCGCGGGCATTGCGGTCGCCGCCCGAGTGGTGGGCGTAGTAATAGCTTTGGAACAGGCCATGGTGGCGAACAATCCAGTGAGTCCGCTCCGATACGTAGGGCCGCAGCACGGCAGCCGCCAGTTCGCTGTGGTTGAAGGGCGACAACAGGTCTCCGATGTCATGCAGCAGGGCCGCCACCACCATCTCCTCATCGGCCCCGTCCCGATGGGCGCGGGTAGCGCACTGGAGAGAGTGCTCCAAACGGTCAACCTGGTAGCCCGATAGCGAACCGGACAGGTCCTGCAGCATGGCCAGCACCCGGTCTGCCGTACCCTCGGCAAACTCCGCCTCCAGCCGTTCCAGAAGCTCGTAGTCCTCTCTAGTACCTTCGGCCATGCTGGTGAAGGTTACCGTGTCCATCGCATCCGCCATCGTATCGCTCCACGCTCCGCCAGGTACGGAGCCAGGGGGTGTAGAATGGGCCTAGTTTAACATCCCAAGACACGCCCGGCACGCGGGATGGAGTCTGGTGGGGGGCAGGTAAATGGCTGACGGTGACATTAGGGAGAGACGGCTGGAAGGACGCGTTGCCCTCATTACCGGCGGGGGACGGGGCATCGGTCGAGCCATAGCCCGGGCCTATGCGGCTGAGGGGGCGCGGCTGGCCCTGGTATCCCGCACCGCCGCAGAACTGGAGGAAACGGCCCGGCTGGTGGGGGAAGAGTCCAACGCCGAGGCTATAACCCTCACCGCCGACGTTGCCAGCCGGGAGCAGGTGGGCCAGGCCGTGGCCCAGGTTTTGGATCACTACGGCGTCATTGACGTCCTGGTCAACAACGCCGGAAACATCGGCCCGGTAAACACGGTGTGGAACAGCGACCCGGAGGAATGGGCGCGCACCATCGCGGTACACCTGATGGGAGTGTTCTACGGCTGCCATGCCGTTCTGCCCGCCATGCTGGAGCGCGGCAGCGGACGCATCGTCAATATGTCCGGCGTGGGCGGCCCCAACACCACGGCCTATGACGCGGCCAAGACCGGCATTGTCAACTTGACGGAAAACCTGGCCCTGGAACTGCAGGATACCCCCATTACGGTGAATGCCATCAGCCCCGGTTCCATACACACCCGCATGTGGGAGGAGACCAGGGACCTGTCGCTGGCCATCGGCGACATGGCAACCTATGAAAGGGGCGTCCAGGTGACCTCCGGGGAGGGCGCGTCCATCGAGCGGGCGGCTCAATTGGCGGTATTCCTGGGCAGCGACGACTGCGGCTCGCTTTCGGGCCGCCTGATTCGGGCCTTCGCCGACCGCTTTGAGGATTTCCCCAGGACTGTGGACGAGATAATGGCGTCGGAGGCCTACCTGCTGCGGCGAGTGGACCCCTACCGACCCTTTCCCACATCCCAAGCCTACCCGGACCTGCCCATAGCTGATCCCTGAGCGATAATTCGTGCCCGTAAGGGCAGTTCGCGACCCCCCTACGGGAGCAGGGACTATACTACCGGCAGTTCCTCATTTGCGAGAAAGGAGATGCTCGAATGACCTTCAAGCCAGGCATCATAACAACGGTAGCCGGCACAGGAGAACGGGGGTTCAGCGGTGACGGCGGCCCGGCTGCCGCTGCCGGACTGAGCGAACCCTTCATGTGCGCCTTCGACACCGCCGGGAACATGTACATCGCTGAGGCAACCAACCACTGCATACGGCGGGTGGACCGGGAAAGCGGTGTCATCGTTACCATCGCCGGCACCGGTGAATCAGGGTATTCGGGCGACGGCGGCGCCGCCACCGGGGCCACCTTCAACCATTCCTATTCATTACAGGTGGACACCAACGGGGACGTTTACGTGGTTGACCGCCTGGACCACGTTATAAGGAAGATTGAGGCAGCCACGGGCATCGTATCCACCGTGGCCGGGACCGGAGAGCAGAACTACGGGGGCGATGGCGGTCCGGCGACGGCAGCCCGGTTTCGCGAGCCCAACGACTGTTTCCTGGACGGTCGGGGCAGCCTGCTGATAACCGACATCCAGGACCAGCGGGTGCGCCGCCTGAACCTGGCGACGGGCAACATCAGCACCTTTGCCGGCAATGGGGTCAAGGAACGGGCAGGGGACGGCCTGCCAGCTTTGGAAGCCAGCATCCTGGGCGCGCGGGCCGTGTGCATGGACGGCGCAGGCAACACCTATATCGCCGAGCGGGAGGGCAACGGCATCCGCATGGTGGACGCCCAGGGGATTATGCACACCCTGGCCGGCACGGGGGAGTTCGGCTACAGCGGCGACGGCGGGCCGGCCCTGGACGCCACCTAGGGCGCGCCCAAAGCCATTCGGTGCGACCGGGCAAGTAACCTTCTGGTGGTGGACACCGAGAACCATGCCATCCGGCGCATTGATGCCGATACCCGAATCGTCACTACCATCGCCGGGGGCCGCCTGGGCGGGGAAGGTGACGGAGGGGCAGCCATTGCAGCAGGCATGGACCGTCCCCACGGCCTGGACCTGGATGCCAAGGACAATATCTACATTGCCGACAGCAACAACCACCGGGTGCGGGTGGTGGGAGCCTAGGGGTCAGCCTTTCCCGAGGACAAGCGTTCCCGATAGTACATTGACTGGTGTCTATGTGGCGCTCCTAGACGGTGTCTCCGGGGCGTACCACCTGCTTCCACTAACCGAAGAAGGAATCGCCCCTACTGCTACCGACCTGAGACACGATCCGGAGTTGCCGTGCTAGTAGTCTTCCACGGCCAATTGTTTGGCCTTTTCCAGGATTATACCCTCTTCCTGCGACCTGCCACGTCTTCCCCCACTACCCTTTAGGAGCAAGACTATGGTCTTAGGTGCTTTCACAGTTCTCTTCTTATTTCTAGGAGCCCCAATGGTTGCGGCGGGGCTTTGGCTCATCTCCAAGAAGGAAAATCAGCACCTTAGAGTAATGGGAATGGGTATGTTCCTTATCGGGTTGTCCCCTTTGCTGTTATGGCTGATCTTCCTGGCCTGGTGGGTATATTATGCTGAAGGCTAAGGGTGAGGCGGCCTTCCTGATAAAGGGATCTGCGCTCGTTACGGAAGTGCTGAGGGAGTGCTACGCCTTCCATTTGCGAGCCGAAAGGTCTGCGGTGGTTCGCATTCTACGCACGGCGGCTTTTGTGTCGGCGGGAAATATCTACATTGCCGACAGCAACAACCACCGGGTGCGGGTGGTGGGAGCCTGAGGAATCGGCGGCGGCTTGCGTTCCACCAGCCAAAACATGAGAAGCGAAAGATCAGGCCCTACCCCGGTTGAGGACCAGTTCCAGCACGTCGTAACTGGTCAGCGCCCCCACAAATTTGCCGGATTTCCGCTCCAGGACAGGGATGGCCGTCAAATTGCTTTCGGTCATCCGCTGCAACACATCCTCCACGTGCTCGTCGAGCCAGGCCACCGGCGGGTCGGGCCGCACCAGTTGGCCGAGTTCGGTCCTTGACCAGGCTTCCGCGGGCAAGTATCGGAACATACCTATAGACAGGATGCCAGGTACGGAGTCATCATCCAGCACAACGTAATCATGCTGGTGGGGCGTGGCCCAGTTGGAAGTAAAGGCCCTTACCGACATGGAGGACTGGGGATGGGGCCGCAACCTGTCCAGTATGTCCCCCACCGTAATGTCCTGGAGCACAAACCGGAAGATGCCCCGGGGAATATCGTCGGGCGCCGGCTGGGAAGCCTGGCTCCGGCTGGCCCGGGCAGCCGAGAAGCTGATGACCGAAGGCATGAGCAGGATGTAACAGAACATCACCAGGACCAGGAAGGAGAACACCACCTCGTCAATTATCCCCAGTTCCCTCAGGACCAGCAGGAGGGCTATTTCGGCCACGCCTTTCCCCATTAGCCCGGATGCTACTGCGTAGGGAACCCTCAGCCGCGAGACGTAAGCGCCCAGGAAAGCCCCCGCGAAGTTGCCAAACAGGGGAATAAGGGCGAGGACCGCCATAATCCACCAGGGCATGGTCACGAAGGTGAAACTGAAGTAAAGACCCGCGGAGGCGAAGAACAGGGGCACGAAGAAGCCTTCGGCAACGCTGCGGAGACCCGGCATCATTTCAGACCGGACCTGGTAGGAAAGACCGGACAGGGAAGCGCCGAAGAGGAGGGCGCCCAGGGTACCGTGCAGTCCGAAGAACTCGGCCGCGTCCACCATGAGGAACAGGACGCCCAGCAGCAGCCCCAGGGAGAGCTGAGGCACCTGTATCACCCGCTGGAGCAGGCCCACCAGCGGGGGAAGCACCCGGGACGACAGCAGCCAGGCCAAGGCGGCAAAGCCGGCGATCTTTCCTATAAGGATTAGCAGGTCGGACACCGAAAACTCGCGGCTGTGCTCACCAATGCTGAAGCCGATTACCAGCAGGGTAAGCAGTTCGGCAATGACCACGACCGTGAAGATCTGGAGGCCGACGGGTTCCCGCAGTCGCCCTTCGTCCGCCAGCACCTTGGCCACAATTCCCAGGCTGCTCATGGACAGGATTCCGGCCAGGGCCAGGGCCTCCTGGAAGGTGAGGTCAATTCCAATGTCCAGGACCGTGCCGCTGGTAACCAGCACGGACACGCCGAGGGAGAAAAGCACCGACACGATGGCGGCGAGGAAGTAGTGGCCCCGCAGGGTTGCCACAAAGCTGGATATGTCAATTTCGTCCAGCCCGATGAGGAAGAAGAAGATGAAAATCCCCAGGGTCAGCAGCAGGTCTATGTGGCCGGTGGGCTGAATTGACCAGCCTGTAAGTACCTGCAGCACCGGGCCCAGCAGGATGCCCGCCGAAGCGTAGGCCAGGATGGAGTTCAGATGGAGGCGGCGGAAGACTCCCTCGGCCAGCTTGGCGACTATGATGAGCAGCCCCAGGGCCAGCAACGACTGCCGGATGTCGCCGCCCTCGGTGGAAAAACTCGCCATGTCGGCAAGGGGGGACAGGGAAATCTCACCGAACATTATTCAAAAAGCTCCTCCGTCTTCGAAGGCAGCGCCTATTATATTTGCAACGGCAGCGCATGGTATTTTCCTACATTACAGCCTCGATAGTCACCCCACATAGCGCCAATATTTGCGGCAATTCCCGCCGTGGAGTCGGCAGAGTAGGCATTATCAATGCGGGACTGGCTCGAGGTCGGCAGTCCGGCCCGTGTTTCCCGTCCCTGCCTCCGGGACTGGCCTCCGGAACCTGGTATTCCAACTCTGTTGGATTGACGGATAAGCCTGAAATCCGCTCGTGGTGAGCTTGTCGAATCCGCCTGAGGCGGACGGCCCTTCGACAAGCTCAGGGTGAGCGGAGAAAACACCCATCAAGCCAGTTGCGGCAACTGCCAGGGCCTCACCAGGCCCGCCAGCTAATCATACTCCGACAGGCCACCGGAAAGTCTCTCGCTCAACTCCCACAACTCAGCGGCCAGCCCGGTATCGTAGCTGAGACGAGAAGACGGCACGGGTTGGCAGTCCATGAAAAATTTGCCGGTAACCCCTTCCACATCGGGCGAAGAAGCCAGGTAAACCGAAGTTTCGGCGCCCCTGGTTACGTCAATGCCCCGTACACCGATGGAGAAGTTGGCAATCCGGCCCAGAATGCCGTTGTTCAAGGCGATGCTGGTGCGCACCAGCCCGGGATGGAGGGCATTAACCGTAACTCCGCTGCCTTCCAGGCGGCGGGCCAGTTCGTAGGTGAACAATACGTTGCAAAGCTTGGAGCGGCCGTAGGCCTTGTATCCGCTACCTCGCCCGGGTGAGGCCAGGTCCTCCAGGGGCAGGGTCCGGGGAGAAAAATGGGAACTGGACGAAACGTTGACAACCCGCGCCGGGGCGGAGGCCTTCAGCAGGTCCAGCAGCAGCGTGGTCAGAAGAAAGTAGCCCAGGTGGTTGAGGGCAAAGGTCATCTCGATGCCGTCAACGGACTGCCGCCGGGAGAGAAAAATCGCCCCGGCGTTGTTAAGCAGCACGTCCAGTCCGGTCAGCTGTTCCTTTACCTGCTGGGCCAGCTTCCGCACTTCTTGCTGCGACGACAGATCGGCCAGCAGGAAGCGCACAGAGGAATTGCCAGTCTCGCTGACGATACGCGCCACGGCGGCTTCGGTTTTGGCGGCGTTGCGGCCCACGACTATGGTTTCTGCACCGAGGCGGGCCAATTCCAGGGCGGCGGCATAGCCGATGCCGTCGCTGGCTCCGGTAACCAGGCAAGTCTTGCCTTCCATCATCTGCGTTATCCCGGATTGCATCATTGAGTTACCAGGACGGGAACTGCGGGTCAGCCTGTGTGCCAGCCCTGGAGACATTCTGATAGTAAGTCCCCAGTTAGGCCGAGGGACGCACGCTTTCAAAATACCTTCGGGGGTTTTCAATCATCATGCGGTCTATGACCTTCTGCGACACGCCGGCATCCATAAGCCGGGGAATGACGGCGCGGCTGAGCCACAGGTAGCCGTCCGGATTCTGTTCCCGTGTGGGCATACCCGGGGAACCGATGCGGGAAAGGACGATGTTCCAGTCGTGGGACAGCATCATGTGGGAGGCCAGCCCCTCGTCCAGCCGTTCTTTAAGGTAGTCGGTGCGGTCCTGCCAGGACGGCAGGTTGGGCCGCCCGAAGGGGTTGTTGATGTCCCAGCCCAGCCACACGCCCAGGCGGGCCAGTTCGTGGTGGTAGTCCGGGTCCAGGGTGTTGTTGATGTGGCCTACGTAGATATTGTGGGGCTCCACGCCCTCTTCCTTGAGGATGCGTACCTGTTCCTCGCCAATGCGCGATTCGGCGGGGGTATGGGTGGTGACGGGAACACCGGTACGCAGGTGGGTGCGGGCCGAGGCGCGGAGCATCAGCTCTTCCTGCTCGGTGATGGGGTCGCTGGTGGCGACCTTGATGATGCCGGCCCTGATTCCGGTCCCCTCGATGCCCTGCTCGATTTCCCGCACCCACAGGTCGGCGATGAAGTCCTTGTCCCGGCCCCAGAAGCTGCGGGGAACGTCCAGCCAGCAGCCGGTGCAGCAGATGAACTGCACTCCCGTTCGCTCCGACACCTCTTTCATCAGTACCACGTCGCGACCCAGGTCCAATGGAGAGACTTCGACAACGGTGTCCACGCCGCCCTGCTTTGCCTGGTTGAAAGACTCCAGGGCCATATCCAGAGCCTGATCTCGAAATTCCAGCTCGGAATAGGTCTGCCTTATGCCGGCGGAGGAATCAATCAGGTGTTCGTGGGGCAGGGTGAAACCGAGATCCGCCGTATCCAATGGCCCCAGCACCGAGTTAATGGTTGCCATGGCACACCTCCCAAGTGGCCCGGACTTGAGCCGGGCAGTCTGGATTGCGGGATATGTTTGACGGGATTATACAACCACGGGCCTTCTGCCGGGGGCTCCTGTCGACCGGTTCCGGTCAGTGCAAAGGTAGCCCCCGACAGCCCTTGTGGCTGCCCTGGATTAAACCATCCGACCAGGACGGCGCATGTCAACATTCAGAGGTAGCGGCCAGGGTTTCGCTTTAGCGGGTTTCGTTTGTGAAACCAGGGCGGGCACAAGGGCCGCCCCTACATATCCAGGTTGCTTAACTCCTGAAGAGAGGCGCTACCTGCTAGAATCAGCAAAGTGTTTCAATCGAAACAAACCATCAATGACAACCAACGTCAGGAGGTAGGAAATGCCTCTTCATTTCAGCGAGCAGGAACTGGCCGAGAGAAGAGAGAATGTCATAGCGGAGCTCAACTCCAGGGGCCTGGCGGCCCTGCTGCTGTTCCGGCAGGAGAGCATGTACTACCTGACCGGGTACGACACCACCGGCTATTCCCAGTTCCAGTGCCTTTACCTGGGCTCCGATGGCAGGCTGGTCCTGCTCACCAGGTCGGCCGATCTGCGGCAGGCCCGGCTGACCTCCGTAATTGAGGACATCCGCATCTGGGTGGACAGCGCCGACAGCAACCCTGGAGAGGACCTGTGGCAAATCCTGGAAGAACAGGGATGCCAAGGGAGTAGTGTAGGTGTTGAACTGGAAGCCTGGTGCCTGACCGGCGCCCGCTGGGAGTATGTTAAGGCCGCAGCAAAGGGCCGGTGCGAGTTTGAGGACTGCTCGGAACTGGTAAGCCAATTTCGCCTGGTCAAGAGCGACGCCGAACTGGCGTACGTCCGAAGGGCCGCAGCGCTGGCCGACGATGCCCTGGCGGCGGCGCAGCGGCTGGCAAGGCCGGGAGCGCCGGAACAGGAAGTGCTGGCCGGGATGCATTCGGCGGTCTTCCAGGGTGGCGGCGACTACGCAGCCTCCCGATACATAATCGGGTCCGGCGAGAACGCCCTGATGGTGCGCAACTTTACCGGCTACCGGATCCTGGAGGCCAACGACCAGCTGCAGCTGGAGTTCGGCGGCGCTTACCGCCACTACCACTCCTGCCTGATGCGGACGATTCTTACCGGCCAACCCGGCCGGCAGCAACTGGCCATGCACGCAGCCTGCCGCGAAGCTCTCGAGGCCTGCAAGGAGGCCGCCCGGCCCGGCGGAACCTTCGGCGATATTTTCTCCGCCCACGCCGATGCCCTGGACCGCTCCGGTTTCGGGGAACACCGGCTGAACGCCTGCGGCTACAGCCTGGGGGCGTTGTACCCGCCCACCTGGATGGACTGGCCCATGATTTACCGGGACAACCCGGTGAAGATCCAGCCAAACATGGTCATTTTCATGCACATGATCCTGCTGGACTGGGACCGTCGGCTGGCCATGTCCCTGGGAGACACGGTGCTGGTTACCCCGGATGGATGCGAGACTTTGACCCGGATGGGTACGGACCTGGTGGTGAACTGACCCGCCGGCACGCAAGGAATATCGCATTGTCGAGCCAAAATCCCCTTCCCCCTTGATGGGGGAAGGCTGGGATGGGGGTGGGGTCCGGGTCGTTTTAAGCAACACCCCCTCACCCTGACCCTCTCCCGCCAGGCGGAACGCCCGCCTATGGCGGGGGAGAGGGGACTTTGCAATCTTCCCGCCCCCACACGGCTGTCTCTGACAGCGCTCCCTGCGCGGGATATAATTGATTGAGGTGGGCTACAGCCGCTCTAGAGGGGGCTTTTGCGGAGACGGCATGGACGTAATCGGCTCGAACCTGAGAACCGGTGACGGTAATTTCCTGGACAACCAGGCCCGTATGGGGGCCATGGTCAAGGAGTTGAAAGACCGGTTGGGGCAGGCGCGGCTGGGCGGCGGGCAGCGGACGGTGGACCTGCACCGCAGCCGGGGCAAGCTGCTGGCCCGGGAACGAATTGACCGGCTGGTTGATGTCAACACCCCCTTCCTGGAACTGAGTCCCCTGGCCGCGTGGGACATGTACGACGGCGAGGTTGCTTCGGCCGGAATCGTCACGGGCATCGGCGTGGTCCACGGGAAAGAGGTGGTTATCGTCGCCAACGACGCCACGGTCAAAGGCGGCACATACTTCCCCATAACCGTCAAGAAGCACCTGCGGGCCCAGGAAATAGCGCTGGAAAACCATTTGCCCTGCATTTACCTGGTGGATTCGGGAGGAGCGTACCTGCCCCTGCAGGCCGAGGTCTTTCCGGACCGCGACCACTTCGGGCGCATTTTCTACAACCAGGCGCAAATGTCCGCGCTGGGTATTCCCCAGGTGGCGGTGGTCATGGGTTCCTGCACCGCCGGCGGCGCCTACATCCCGGCCATGAGCGACGAGGTGGTGATGGTGCGGCAGCAGGGAACCATTTTCCTGGGCGGCCCGCCCCTGGTGCGGGCGGCCACGGGAGAGGAGGTGGACCCGGAATCCCTGGGCGGCGCGGAAGTCCATACCCGCACATCGGGGGTGGCCGACCACCTGGCAGGGGACGATGTGGATGCCCTGGCCATCACCCGCAACATTGTGGAGAATTTTGTAAGGCGGCGCGACCTTCCTTTCGAAGTCACCACCGCCGAACCGCCGGCCCACGACCCGGCGGAGCTTTACGGTATCGTGTCTCCCGACAACCGGCGGCAGTACGACGTGCGGGAAGTAATCGCCCGCATCGTGGACGGCAGCCGCTTCCACGAGTTCAAGGCCGGCTATGGAGAAACCCTGGTCTGCGGCTTTTCCCGCATCTGGGGCTATCCGGTGGGCGTGGTCGCCAACAACGGCGTGCTGTTCTCCGAAAGCGCTCTCAAGGGCACGCAGTTCGTGGAACTGTGCAGCCAGCGGGGAATTCCCCTGCTGTTCCTGCAGAACATTACCGGCTTCATGGTGGGCCGCCAGTACGAGGCCGGGGGCATAGCCAAGGACGGCGCCAAGATGGTCATGGCCGTTAGCAACGCCGCGGTACCCAAGTTTACCGTCATCATTGGCAGTTCCTTCGGCGCGGGAAACTACGGCATGTGCGGCAGGGCCTACCAGCCCCGCTTTCTTTGGGCATGGCCCAACGCCCGAATCTCGGTCATGGGCGGCCAGCAGGCGGCCGAGGTGCTGCTGACGGTGCGGCTGCAACAACTGGAGCGAGAGGGCCGCACCATGGAACAGGAGGAGAGGGACGCCCTGCAGGCCCCCATCCTGGAAAAGTACGAGGAAGAGAGCGATCCCTACTACAGCACCGCCCGCCTCTGGGACGACGGCATTATAGATCCGGTGGACACCCGGGACATGGTGGGCCTGGGCATAGCGGCTTCCCTCAACGCTCCCTTCCCGGAACGGAAGCAGGGCGTATTCCGGATGTGATGGCAAGCGCTACACTTACCTTCGTTCCGGCGCAGGCGGGAACCTCGATGGCTACGAAAGGGCACCATCAACCCAATCCTAACCTTCCCCCGTCAAGGGGAAAGGGACTTGTTCAGCGGTTGCCCAAGGCAGCACTGGCACATCTCGTGAGGACATGCACCAGCCCATGTTCACCAAAGTCCTGGTAGCCAATCGCGGCGAGATAGCCGTCCGCATTAACCAGAGCCTGCGGGCGATGGGAATCGCACCCATCGCAGTCTATTCCGATGCGGATGCCGGAGCTCCTCACGTGGCGTCGGCTGACTACTCCGTGGCCCTGCCCGGTAACACCGCCGAAGAAACCTACCTGAACATCCCCGTGATAGTAAAGGCGGCCTTGGACTGCGGCGCAGACGCCATTCATCCGGGCTACGGCTTCCTTTCCGAAAATCCCGAGTTTGCGCGGGCCTGCCATGAGGCCGGCATGACCTTCATTGGCCCAACCCCGGAAAGCATGGAAGCCCTGGGAGACAAAGTCCGTTCCAAGGAAATCGCCCAGCGCGCCGGGGTACCGGTGGTGCCGAGTTCGCCTGTCTGCCGTCCGAGAGACAATGCGACCAGGGAATTCGCGGAACAGTGGGGCTATCCGTTGATGGTTAAGGCCGCTGCCGGGGGTGGCGGCCGGGGTATGCGTCTGGTGCAGGACCGCCAGGACCTGGACAGGGCCGTCGAATCCGCCGGGCGGGAGGCGCTGGCCGCTTTTGGGGACGGGAGGGTATTCCTGGAGCGATACATCGCCAACCCCCGCCACGTGGAGGTGCAGGTAATGGCCGACAGCTTCGGTCATACCATCAACCTGGGCGAACGGGAATGCAGCATCCAGCGCCGCCACCAGAAGATAATAGAAGAAACACCTTCGCCGGCCGTTACCCCGGAATTGCGCCGCAGAATGGGCGAGGCGGCCGTGGCTATAGCCCGAGAAGCCGGCTACGTAAACGCCGGTACGGCCGAGTTTCTGCTGGACCCGCAGAGCGGCGAGTATTTCTTCCTGGAAATGAACGCCCGCCTTCAGGTGGAGCACCCCATCACCGAGGCCGTCCTGGGACTGGACATGGTGGAGTGGCAAATCCGCATCGCCAGCGGCGAACCGCTGACGCTGAGGCAGGAAGAGATTCAGCCCAGAGGCCATGCCATAGAATGCCGCATTTACGCCGAAGACCCTTACCGCGACTTCGCTCCCTCCACGGGAACGCTGCTGCGCTGGCGTCCGCCCAGCGGAGCCGGCCTGCGCCTGGACAGCGGCGTGGCCGAGGGCCAGGAGGTCTCCATCTACTACGACCCCATGCTGGCGAAGCTGATAGCCTGGGCGCCGAACCGTGACTTGAGCCTGCGCCGCATGGAGGTTGCCCTGTCCCAGTTCCAGGCACTGGGTGTCATCACCAACATACCCGTGTTGCGGGCGGTGGTGAACCACCCCCAGTTTCAGGCGGGAGCATACGACACGGGCTTCCTGGAGTGGAATCCGGCGGTGACGGCACCCCTCATCGCCGAGGATACCCAAACGCTAGCCCGGACACTGGCGGCGTGGTCCGCCACTCGGCCCGTTGCCACGACTTCTCCGGAAGCGGGAACCGACATCAGGGCCGGCCGTCGTCCCTGGCAGTCGGTCGGCCAGCGGACGCTGCCATGACCTCCACCGATGGACACATGCGCGAGGTATATCCGGTTGGTGGAGAGTCCTACCGCTACCGGATTGCGGATATGGACGGCCTGTTCACCATTGAGGTGGAAGGAGAAGGGCCGACGGGGCCGAAAGCAGAGATTACGATTGGCATTGAGTCCCGGCAGGCTGGGGAAGGGCTGTGCCGTACCCAGTCGGGCCGGACGCACCCCTTTGCCTGGGCCTGGGTGGGAACAGAGTTGCATTTGTGGCTGGACGGCCAGCTGTTCGTGTTCGAAAGAGCGGAGACCCGGCGGCGGGGTGGCGCTGAAAACAATGAGGCCTCCGGGGACATAGTGGCCCCCATGCCCGGGGCTGTGCTGGAGGTGCTGGTCGGTGAAGGAGAACGGGTGGAGGCCGGCCAGACCATACTTCTGCTGGAGTCCATGAAGATGGAACTGGCCATCACCGCCCCCCGCAGCGGTGTGGTGCGCCGGGTGGCGGTACAACCTGGCCAGCAGGTGGAACGGGGAATGCGGTTGGTGGAACTGGAAGGGGAGGGGTGACATTCTGCCATAGTAAACGAATTGGCGAAGGGCTATAATCGCCAAATATGACGGAATTCTGGACCACCAATTGGGGCGATGCGGCCACGGCCCTTGGAATTTTAGTATCCCTTATCGGCCTCGGTTGGGCCATCAGGGAAGCCCACGGCGCCAGGTCGGCTGCCCAGGCAGCGCAAATTGCGGCAAACGAGGCCAGGGACCGGATGGCCCGCCACTTGCAGGCGGTAGATCTCCAGCGCGGCATCGGGCTGATAGGGCGCATCAAAGACCTGCACGCCAATAACAGGTGGGAGGCGGCCACGGAGCATTACCAGACTTTGAGGGAAATGCTTTCGGATGTTATCGTGCGTTGTCCTGAGGAAAAGACAGAGTTTCGCCAAAAGCTGGCAATAGCTAGATCTAACATTACCGCGATGGACAACCGGGTTCGAGAGCGTGGCGCCGAAGGCGTCTCTGAAGATGACCGTTCGCAATTTGGTCAAGGCCTCAACGACATTCAAAGTGATTTAGAAGAACTGGCGAGCGACCTTGGATTTGGCGATGCCCCAGGAGGCACAGCATGACTGATTTGGGACATATCCTGGCAGGTCTGGTTCAACGAACCGATGAAGGCAGCTTGAAGTGGAACCGTACCGTCCAGAATAATCAATTCGTTACTGCCCTGGATGCAATAGTAATTGCGGTCGTTGAGTATGAAGCAGACTGGGGCAAGCGCAGGTATCGCCTCGACATATTTGATGAAGCTGGGGAACTGGCTGACTCCTTCGATTTCCGAGATACGACTCCAGAGCAGGTATCACAGTTGGAACGTCTTTTCGTCCTTGCCCGACGTTCGGCAAACAAAGTCGATTCAACATTGCAGAAAATAGCCAGGGCGCTCGAGATATAGTTAGTTTCTAGCATAAGAGGTCCATCTCCTTTGACCCCTTCGCGATACGAAAATAGGCTCAAATTACCTGGTAACTCAGTCGCTGGGCCGAGTCTATGCTCAAGATTCTGAGGACAAACCATGGCTGAAATCTATACCCTGGGCGCTGGGACTCCCACGCCTACGCCCACCCGCTTCGGCAGTTCCCACGTGCTCAGGCTCGGCGGCCAACTGTTGATGTTTGACTGCGGGCCGGCCACCACCCACAAGCTGGTCAAGGCTGGGCTCTTTCCCACCCGGGTGGACTACCTGTTCTTCACCCACCACCACTTTGACCACGACATTGATTATCCCTGCTTCCTGCTGTGCCGCTGGGACCAGAGCATCGGCAAGGAGAACCGGTTGCAGGTCTTCGGCCCAGACCTCACGGAAAAGATTACGGAGGGCATTCTGGGCGAAAACGGCCTCTTCTCCCACGACTGGAAGGCCCGGGTCAACCACCCCCTCAGCCAGCAGGTCTTCGTAAACCGGGGCGGCACCCTGCCCCGGCCCGCTCCGTCGGTGGACGCAAAGGACGTGGGACCGGGCAAGGTGTTCAACGGGCCCGACTGGGAGGTTACCTCCGCCCCCGCCGAGCACGTTCAGCCTTACCTGGACTCCCTGGCCTACCGGGTGGACTCCTCCGAGGGAAGCGTCATATTCACCGGCGACACCCAGCCCTGCGATTCCGTGACCGAACTGGCACGGGGCGCGGACATGATGCTTTGCATGTGCTGGGATGACCAGGCGGTGATGGACGCCAACGGGGAATACACCGGCCAGTGCGGCACCACTGGCGCGGCCCGCATGGCCCAGGCCGCCGGGGTGAAGAAACTGGTGCTGGTCCACGTGGGGCCTCATCTGTCCTCACACGGTCCCATGGAGCAGGGTATTGGGGACGTGAGCAGAATTTACGACGGCGAGATAGTCTTCTCGGAAGAATTGATGCGCATTTCGTTGTAAAATGGCCGAGACGACTTGTTAGCAAACTCGGCGCCCTTCACCCAAGCAGCCCTGGCAAGCCTCAACAAGGAGCAGATGACATGACTACCACTGAACAGCAGTCCGGCCTCAAGCCCTACGTGGTACACGCCGTGGGCGACGCCTCGGAAACCACCCAGACGCCTGGCATGGTACGCCAGCCGGCGGTGATGCCCGAAAAGGGCGATACCACCAAGATCTGGATGGGCAAGGTCACCGCCGCGCCCATGGAAAAGGGCCCTCCCCACACCCACCTGGAAGCCGAAACCGCGGCCTATGTGCTCCAGGGCCGGGTAAGGGTATTGTTCGGAAAGGACTTCGAGGAGTGGATAGAGGCAGGGCCCGGCGACTTCCTTTTCGTGCCGGCCCATACCGCCCACATAGAGGAAAATCCCTACGACGAGGAAATGGTTGCCATCCTGTGCCGGGCGCCGGACAACATCGTACAGAATCTTTAGCCCGGTGCCTCGCTTGTCACTCGGCGCAGAGTATGAAGCTCCTTTTACTGTAGGGGCGCTTCGCGAAGCGCCCCTACGGGTATGACCAACAAAGGGCGGCCCTTTGACAGGCACAGGGTGAGCAGAATAATCACTCTCCGTTTCGGTCAAGTCCGCCCAGCCTTGTCCCACCCCTACCGCCGGGGTATCATACCCTCCGAAACCAGGGTTTCCCGACTCGCCGATAGGACAGTCCTGCCGGCGCATGGTTAAAGGGGTGAGCGATGCCAAGGAAGAGCTTCTGGGCCTGGGGTATGGAGGCCGACGAACCCACCGAGGCGCAGCGCCGGGAACTGGCCGCCAGCCTCTCCGCCAAGTATGGCGTTTCCATAGATGTGCCACCGGTGCCCACCAGCAACGCCCTGGAGCTGCGGAAGCCCCGCATCAGCGTCCCAGATTCGCTGGCGGCCATCTGCTCCACCGACACCCATGAAAGAGCCGTACACACCTACGGCCGCAACTACGAAGACCGCATCCGAGCCTTTAACCTGCAATTCCCCAACCCACCCGACGTGGTGGCCTTCCCCAGGAACGAGGACGACGTGGTAGCCCTGCTGGACTGGTGCTCCGACCGGGGTTACTGCGCCATACCCTACGGCGGCGGCAGTTCGGTAGTTGGCGGGGTGGAACCGCCGGAGGGGTATGACGGCACAGTTTCCATAGACCTGGGCGGACTGGACCAGGTGCTGGAGATAGACGATGTTTCCCGTGCCGCCCGCATCCAGGCCGGGGTTTACGGTCCGGCGCTGGAAGAACAGCTCCGGCCCCACGGATTTACCCTGCGCCACTATCCCCAGAGCTTCGAGTTTTCCACCCTGGGCGGCTGGATAGCCACCCGTTCCGGGGGCCACTACGCCACCAACCAGACCCATATTGACGATTTTGTCGAGTCGGTGCGGATGGTCACTCCCCAGGGTATCTGGGAGTCCCGCCGTCTCCCCGGCAGCGGCGCCGGCCCCAGTCCCGACCGCATGATCCTGGGCAGCGAAGGAGCGCTGGGCATAATCACCGAGGCCTGGATGCGGATTCAGGCCAGGCCCCGGTTTCGGGCGTCCGCCGCCGTTGCCTTCCCCACCTTTGAAACGGGAGGTGAAGCCGTTCGGCAGATTGTCCAGACCAAGCTGTGGCCGGCCAACTGCCGCCTGCTGGACCCGGGCGAGGCGGAGGATGCACTGGGCACCGACGGCGCCAACGCCATCCTGGTACTGGGCTTTGAGTCCGCCGAACTGCCCCAGGGCGAGCAGATGCGGCAGGTGATAGACATCGCCCGCGAGTGCGGTGGTTCAGTAAGCGATGACCAGATAAGGATAGTTGACGGGAGCGGCGAGGAGGCCCGCCGTCCCGAGGCGGTAGGGGCCTGGCGCAACGCCTTCATCAACGCTCCCTACCAGCGCAACGCCTCCATGGGTATGGGCCTGGTAGCCGAGACCCTGGAGACCTCCATTACCTGGGACCGGTGGCACGAGATGGACGGTGCGGTGCGCAACGCCCTGCAGGACGCCCTGGACCGGGTTTGCGGCGGCGGGCGGGTAACCTGTCGCTTCACCCACGTCTATCCCGACGGGCCGGCCCCCTACTTCACCTTCGAGGGCATGGGACGGCCGGGGGCCGAAATCGAGATGCACGAAGAGATAAAGCGAGTCGCCTCCGACGCCATCATGGAGGCTGGCGGCACCATCACCCACCACCACGCCGTGGGGAGAGTCCACCGTCCCTGGTACGACCAGCAGCGCCCGGACCCCTTCGCCGCCGCCCTGCGCGCCGCCAAGTCCGCCGTGGACCCCAACTGGGTGCTGAACCCGGGGATATTGGTTGACAGGTAGGCGGTGCAGTATAATCCCTTCCCCTATGATCTGGGCGGTTAAGATGGAGCAAAAAATCCCCTCCCCCTTGATGGGGGAGGGTTAGGGTGGGGGTGTTGGCATCCATACAAACACTACCGTTACCAGGGCAAGGCATCTAAGAAGAAACCCCACGGCTGCCGAACGAAAGCTATGGAGCACGTTGCGCACTCGCCAATTGCTGGGGCGCAGGTTTCGTAGGCAGGCCTCTATTGGCCCATATATCGTTGACTTCGTTAGTTTTGATGAGAAACTGATCATCGAAGTGGATGGCAGTCAACACATGGAGCAGAATGACTCTGATGCCGTACGTACGGCCTGGCTGGAGTCTCAGGGTTTTAGGGTGATTCGTTTCTGGAATAATCAGGTATTGCTAGAAATCGGGTCCGTGCAGGAATCAATAATATCGGCCCTGCGAGGCACTTCACCCCCACCCTAACCCTCCCCCATCAAGGGGGAGGGGACTATTGGGCGAGATGGTTTCGAGCGTTCCAGGCACTTCACCCCCATTCCGCCAAGGGCGGACGTGGCCGCCTAACCCTCCCCCATCAAGGGGGAGGAGACTACATAGTTCGAGACTCTTAGCTTAATTTATTGCACAAGGAGGCCACATGCCTATTTCCAAGGAAACCATGCAAGCCATCATCCGCGAGTACGGGGGCTTTGAGCTTTCCGACGAGGAGCTGGACCTGGTGCAGCCGGAAGTTGACGGCTACCTGGAAGCCATGGCCGGAACAGCGAACCTGGACCTTTCCGACGTAATGTCCAGCCGCTTGCTTCGCGTCGCCGAAGGAGGTGGCGAAAATGCCTAACGATGCTCTTCTGGATCTGACCATTGCCGAACTTGCTCCGAAGATTGCCTCCAGAGAAGTTTCCCCGGTAGAGGTCACCGAGGCTGCCCTGGCCCGGGCGGACCGGCTCCAGCCCAGCCTCAATTCCTTCATCACCCTACTCCACGATAGGGCCATGGAACGCGCCCGGGAATTGGAGGCGGAACTGGCCGCCGGGAAGAATCGCGGGCCCCTGCACGGAATTCCCATCGGCATCAAGGACAACATCGAGACCAAGGGAATACGCTCCACCGTCGGTTCGCTGGTGCTGGGCGACAATGTGCCCGACGAGGACGCCCGGGTGGTTACCCTGTGCGAAGAGGCCGGGGCCATTGTGCTGGGCAAGGAAAACCTGGAGGAGTTCGCCGCCGGCGCCACCTCCAACAACCCTCACTACGGCGCCGTCCATAACCCCTGGAACCTGGACCACATTCCCGGGGGTTCCAGCGGCGGCGGCGGGGCCAACGTAGCCGCCTGCGTTACCTTCGCGTCCCTGGGCACCGACCTGGGCGGCTCGGTGCGGCTGCCAGGCACCTTCTGTGGAGTGGTGGGACTCAAGCAGACTTTTGGGCGCGTGAGCCAGCGGGGCCTGATGGTCACCAGTTTTAACGGCGACCATATCGGCCCCATGACCCGATCCGTCGCCGACAGCGCCTTGGTGCTCCAGGCCATCGCCGGCTACGATCCCCTGGACCCCAGCACCGTTCCCGTCCCTGTTCCCGACTACTCGGAAGGCCTGGGTGGCGATCTCTCCGGCATGACGGCCGGCATCCCTTCCAACTACTTCTTTGAAGAGGTAGATTCCGAAGTTGAGGCCTCCGTGCGAAACGCCATTGCCGCCCTGCAGGAGTTGGGTGTGGAGGTGAGGGAAGTGAGCCTGCCCAGCATGGAGTACGTGGGCGCACTGCGGGCCGCCAGCCTGTCCGACGGCGTGGTGACCCACGAGCCTTATTTGAGCAGCGACCGGGACAAGTACGGGCCCAACGTCATTTACCGCACCCTGGCCGGCCAGTTCGTCCTGGGCAGGGACTACTCAAAAGCCATGAAGGTCCAGCGCATCATCAAGGAGGAATACGCCCGGGTTTTGCAGGACGTGGACTTCCTGGTAACGCCCACGGCTCCGATTCCCGCTCCCCGAATAGATGCGGTGGAGGTTGACCTGAACGGGGCAACCCACCGGGTGAGGGGGCCGGCTTCGGGTTTCATCTCCCGCAACACCAGCCCCATGAACGGCAATGGCCTTCCGGCCATCACGGTACCCTGCGGTTTCAGCGGCGGGGGACTGCCCATCGGCGTCCAGTTTATCGGTCGCCCCTTCGAGGAAGGACTGATTTTCCAGGTGGCGTCAGGCTACGAGCAGGTCTCGCCCAGCCAGGGTGTCCGGCCTCCTTTGTGACGGGCAGCGTGTCCGGCCTGGCTTAAACAGATACGGTAGGGGCAGCCCTTGTGGCTGCCCCACTTTCATTTTTTCGTTACTAACACGCTTGCCAATCGGTATCGCGCTGCTCCACGCTATGCATTGGCCCAGGGCCGTGACTTTGCAATGTTCTGGACCTCCCGCGTGGTGGTTAGGGGAGCGAGGCACCGTTCTCCCATGCAAGCGTACAGGGCCGCCGCCCTGTTGGCAGGGAAACCTAGAACGCGGACTCGCTCCGAGTCCCGTTCCAGGTCCAGGGGAAGCACTGCCCGGTGGGGCGCATAGGTGCGCAGGGCAGCCCGGTGGAGACTGCGATACCCGGCGGTGGTTGAATCACCAACCAGCACCAGACGCACCGTTCCGTGGACCAACATATCCTGGGCCCGGCCCCAAGCCGACCCAGCCGGCAGGAAAAGGGCTTCCTCATCCTCTTCCATCCGGCGGGAGGGGTGGCTGCCCAGGTAGCTTTTTCCCGGGACTAACGGCTCATGAATCTTGAGAGTTGCAGCCGCCCGGTCCAGGTACCCACTGTCGCCGGTCAGTTCGGCCAGGACCATCAGCGATTCCGCCCACAGGCTGTTGTCCAGAACCGGCTGTTCCCGGGGAAGAAGCCGGGCTTCAAAAGTCAAGGAGGGGACGGTATCGAAGCAGCCACCCTCCGGCGCGCCGAACAGCCGCTGGATGCTGCCTGCCACCTCGACAGCCCGCCCCAGATGTTCCGGTAGTCCGGTTGCCTGGTACATCTCCAGCCAGGCCCGCAGGAAGTTGACCTGGTCGCTTAGGATGGCAGCAGCGCCCTGGGCCTCTCCCGCCCGTCGCGCTAACCCGCCGGTCGCGGACCAGGCATCACTCCAGAGCCTGTCCAGGATGTCGGCGCCCCGCCGCCGGTAGTACTGCCGGCCCAGTACTCCAGCCGCCCGCACCAGGGCCAATGCGGCCAGGGCGTTCCAACCGGCGTAGAAGGTCCGGTCTATGGGCGGCGGCGCGGCGGCGGCCCTGTCCTTCCACGACATCTGATAATAGGGCTCGTCGGCGTCCTGGCTGGCGTAGAACAGCCCCGCATCCCCGTCAAACAGGGTGGCGGACAGGTACTGGAGAATACCCTGGGCGGCCTGCCGGTAACCGGCCTTGCGGGTTACCTGGTAAGCCTCCAGGTAGGCCATCAACAGGCTGGCATTGCTGACCAGCATCTTCTCGTAATGAGGCACCTTCCAGTCCCGGCTTACGGAGTAGCGGAAAAAGCCCTGGTCCTTCCGGTCATAAATGCCCTGCCACATTCCCTCCAGGGTAGTTTCAACCATCTTCAAGACAGACCGGTCGCCGGTCAGGCCGTGGTGGGCGGTGAGAAAATGCAATGCTTCCCAGGGGGGCTGCTTGGGCTCAACCCCGAATCCGCCGAACTGGTCATCGTAGAGTTCCGTCAGCCGTTCCAGCACCGCGTCGGCGGACTGACGCCCCGACCTGGCTCCCGCCCTTCCGGTGGCCGAAAGCGGTCCGGCTTGGGTGGGCACGGCGGGCAACTCGCCGCTGGCAACCTGGGCCAGCAGGGCAACCATCTCGTCCGGCGGGGTATAGGGACGACCGGCCAGGAACCGGCCATCGCCCGCTATGAACGCCACCGAGGGGAAACCACCCTGGTTGTAGCGCAGGGAAATGTCGGGCCGCCGGTCAACATCCACCCGCACCGGAATGAACCGGGCGTTGACCAGTTCAATCACCCTCGGGTCCGCGTAGGCCTGCTCGTCCATAACGTGGCACCAGTGGCACCAGGTCGCCCCCAGGGTGAGGAGTACCGGCTTATCCTCGGCCCTGGCCGCCTCGAAAGCAGCCTCGTTCCACTCCCGCCAGGCTATGGTGTCGCTGTGCCCCTCCGCTGGAGTCATGCCCTTAACCCTCCTAACCATGATGGCACCTGACTGTTGCACAGGTATGGCTGTGCATGTGCATGTGCATTGTACCGTCCCGTCAATGCCCCCACATCAACCGCAGGCCAATGTGGGAATGTGCAATTCACCTGATGAGTATTTGCAACCCAACTTTACGCGTATCCGTATTGACGGGGCCGCCTTAGGCACGTAACCTTAGCGCAACCTGGGTCACAAATATCCAGCAAGGAGTTTGGCATGACGTTAAGCAAACAGACTACGTACGAGGTTGAAATTACGGATGTGGAGTACCTCCGGCACGGAGATAAGCCCTTCCTGGCGAAGGTGTTCAGGCCCAAGGGCAGCGGACCCTTCCCGGTAATGATCGAGCTGCACGGCGGCGCGTGGGTGAACGGCACCCGCGAAAACGGCAACGCCGGCAACGAAGCCCTGGCCAGCAACGGCATCATCGTGGCAGCCTTGGACTTCCGCGTACCGCCGGAAGCCTCATATCCCGCGTCCCTGGCCGATATCCACTACGGAATCCGCTGGGCCAAGACCCAGGCCGCGTCCTGGAACGGCATTACCGGCAAGATTGGCGCCATGGGCACCTCCAGCGGCGCCCACCAGGCCATGCTCCTGGGCATGAGGCCCACCGATGCCCGCTACTCTGCGCTGTCCATGACCAATGGCGCCGCCGCCGCGGATGGCTCGCTGGACTGCGTGATTATGGTCTCGCCGGTCATAGACCCCCTGGGCCGCTATCACTACGCCAAGGGCATTCGCGACGACATCAAGCCCCCCGAGTCGGTGGGTGAGCGCACCGTTGCCATGCACGATATGTACTGGGTTACGGAAGAAGCCATGGCCGAAGCAGCACCGGCACGGATCTTGGACCGGGGCGAAAAGACCGAGTTGCCGCCCACCCTGTGCCTTGCGCGCAACTACGAAGCGGCGCATCCCCGCCCGGACCTGGACGAATTCATCAGCCAGTACCGCAAGGCTGGCGGCCAGATTGACGTCACCATTTTCGAAGAGGAAGGCGACGGCGTTTTGCGGGACCTCTCCACGGACGTGGCCCAGCGCGCGCTGGACCAGATGACCGCCTTCATCCGCCAGCACGTCGGCTAGACAGGAAACCTGGCAACAACTGGACCCATACGCGGCGGGGGCTTCATTGGCTCCCGCCGCCGTCTTTTTCCTGTTTCCTTACAGACATTGCCTCTTAAAGGCCCGCGGTTGTGCCCCTGTTCATGCTTGCCCATGGCCTGCACCGGAAGTATTCGATTTTAGTGGTGTGCCATTTTCGGATTGATGAATGGCCCGTGAGTCCGTTCGTGGTGAGCCTGTCGAACCATGAACCGGCGGCCCTTCGACAGGCTCAGGGCGAGCGGAATATAACCCATCATGTCAAAGTTGTTCGTTTGCCAGATGGTATCGCACAGGCGGAAGGACCGAGATGTAGCCAGGGCGGGTTTGAAGCCCGCCTCTACCTGCTATAGGCCTCCTGAATTGCAACGCTACCACCGGCACGCCAGCCATTGACTGCTACCAATATTTTTGTTAGCATTGTCCCCGATCATACATAGAGCAATCAGGCCGCGACAAATTGTGCAGGGGCCGTAGCTCATGTCAACTCGCAAAAACATCAAAAATATTGGTGAGGAATTAACCTTGAATAACGCCAGAAGCATTATTGAACGATTCGGCGGACAATCAGCCCTGGCCGCACTGCTGGGCAAGCGGCAGAGTACCGTGCAGCACTGGGCCAGGACCGGCAGAATACCTTCCCAGTGGCACTCCACATTGATGGAGCTGGCGGTGCAGCAGGGCGTTGCCCTGGAGCCCCGGGATTTCGTAACCTCCGAAGGTACCAGCATTGCCCCCGCCACCGGCAAGCTGGGCGTTCTGCTGGTGGGCATGGGCGCGGTATCCTCCACCTTCGTGGCCGGCGTTGAACACATCCGGCGCGGCACCGGGCAGCCGGTGGGCTCCGTGTCGCAGATGTCCACCATTCGCCTGGGCAAGCGCACCGAGCACCGCTCCCCGTTGATTCGCGACTTTGTCCCCCTGGCGGAACTGGATGATATGGTTTTCGGGGCGTGGGACCCCATTCCGGACAGCGCCTACGACGCCGCCGTAAAGGCCGGCGTGCTGGACCGGTACGAGCAGATCGAACCCGTCTCCGACTTTCTCAAGTCCGTCAACCCCATGCCGGCGGTGTTCGATAACGACTACGTAAAGCGCATCAACGGCACCAACACCCGGATGGTGGACTCCAAGCTGGGCGCGGCCGAATCCCTGCGGGAGGACATCCGGCGATTCAAGGAAGAGAACGGCTGCGACCGCCTGGTAATGATCTGGTGCGCCTCCACCGAGAAGTTCATTACCGAATCGGCGGCCCACCAGGACCTGGAAAACTTTGTCGGCGCGCTGCACGACAACAATGAAGCCATCGCCCCATCCATGATCTACGCCTATGCCGCGCTGATGGAAGGCGTTCCCTTCATCAACGGCGCCCCCAACCTGACGGTGGACATTCCCTCCATGGAAAGGCTGGCCGCCGACCAGGGAGTGCCCATCTGCGGCAAGGACTTCAAGACGGGCCAGACCCTGGTCAAGACCGTTATAGGGCCCATGCTCAAGGCCCGGATGCTGGGAATGGATGGCTGGTTCTCCACCAACATCCTGGGCAACCGCGACGGCGAGGTGCTGGACGAGCCCGAAAACTTCAGGACCAAGGAAGAGTCCAAGCTGGGCGTGCTGGAATACATACTGCAGCCCGACCTGTACCCCGACCTTTATTCTGACGCCTACCACAAGGTGCGTATCAACTACTACCCTCCCCGGGGCGACAACAAGGAAGGCTGGGACAACATAGACATTTTCGGCTGGCTGGGCCGGCGCATGCAGCTGAAGATTGACTTCCTCTGCTCCGACTCCATCCTGGCCGCTCCCCTGGTGCTGGACCTGGTGCTGTTCATGGACCTGGCGAAACGGGCCGGCCTCTCGGGCATCCAGGAGTGGCTCTCCTTCTATTTCAAGAGCCCGCACCACGCCCCCAGCGTATATCCGGAACACGACCTGTTCATCCAGCAGACCAAGCTGAAGAACACCCTGCGGTGGCTGATGGGCGAGGACCAGATAACTCACCTGGGCATGGAGTACTACCGGGAGTAAGGTGCTTGGCCAGTAAGCAGCATTGCCCAAGGGAAAGAGGACTCATTCAGAGAGTTTCCTGGGAAACAGCGCCATCATCCCTCTCATCGCAGGACGATTGCAAAGCATTCATTGAACCGCTCATGGCGAGCTTGTCGAACCATCCCGCGTTTTGGGGGCGTCCTTCGACAAGCTCAGGATGAGCGGACAGGCCGGTTTACCGGTTGAAATCGCTGGCAATTTGAGCAGCCAACCCTGGTCGGGAGTCCGTTAGTGCCAGGACCTCCTTCGGTGACTTCCTGGCCCGTCGCGCCAGGCCCGCGCTCTACTCGGGAGGCAGCGCATTATGTTATTGACAGCACGATTTTCCCGGTGTTAATCTCCCCAGTGCTCAATATCAGGACAGGTGGACATGATACTCTCCCATAACCCGGGAAACGGTTACCGGTGGAGCCGCGCGAAGAGCGTTGGCATGTTTGTCGTTGTCTTTCGAAAGCATTGGGAGGGAAATCATTCCTGAGCTGGAGTCTTCAAATGGACCAGGTCGCCGCAACGGCGGGAAGCTCTTTCAGGAATCGGGCTTCCCGCCGATTTATTTTTGAGAGAGAACCCCTTCCTTTGTTTGAAATTTCCCTTCCCCGGAGAGAAGGGAAACAGAGCTACCGAACAGCCATTGAGAATGGAGCAGGAATAGGCGGCAATTGATATGGGCGATATCTACGCGTTCAAGAGCGCCTTTGTTGAGCAGCTCAAGAACGACATGCACTGGGACGAGCTCTCGTTGTTCGTAATTACCCATGTTCCACTGGCTGCGGTGCTGGCCTGGATTGCCAGCAAGGGCTCCAGTTCCGTTCCCATTGATTACCTCTTCGTGGGCGTCCTCCTGATGTCTATATGGAACCGGGTTTCAATCAGGGTAGGGTGGGCCATCACCGGGGACATACTGGTGGGCACTTACGATTACGTAGTAACTGCCCGCACTCCCCTGGTGGTGATCATCTTCGCCAGGGCATTGGCCCTTTCAGTGCTGGGCATCTTCTCCGGGCTGGTCCCACTCCTGGTGATCGTATGGATTTCGGGACAGTTTATTCAAGCGTCAGAACCCGTCTTACTGGTTTTCGGCATCGTGGTAGGGGCGTTCAGCGTGCTCTCTGTGGCTGTTGTGTTCGCGCCCCTGTTCCTGCTGGTTCGGGGACGGGAGGGTTTCTTCAACGTAATCCGGCCATTGGGCGTGGTGCTGGGAGGCTTCCTCTATCCCGTGGCGTTTCTCGCCCCTGGTCTCGAAATCGTGGCTCGGGCCTTTCCGGCGGCCTGGGCCATGGATGCGGTGATCCTCGGCCTGGACTCCCAGGGAAGCCTGATGGAGGGTGCTCGGGACCTGGGCATCTGCCTGTTGATATCGCTGGCATACCTGTCCCTCACTTATGTGCTTCTGAAGAAAGTTGAGCGCCGTGTCCGCGTTGACGGCAACATGAGGGCTTTCTAGGAGACGCAGTGACGAATTTCTTCATCCAGTCCTACCTGACCTACCGCGCCCTGTTCTTCTGGCTTAACTGGCCGTCCTACATCGGCAACGTGTTCCTGGTACCCGTCCTCTACATAACCATGCTGCTGCTGACGGGCAGGTTCGCCAACAGCCCGCTGGACTCGGAATTCTACGTCCTGGGCATGGCGGCCTATTCCACCCCTTTCATTCTTATCTGGGGCATAACCCAGTGCAATTACTACGAACGGGTTACGGGGACCCTGGCCCACGTTCTCGGCTCCTCGGGGAACCGGTGGCTGATTTTCTGGAGCAAAGGCACGATGCATTTTCCCAACGGCCTGTTCACCGTCACCAGCAGCCTGCTGTTCGCCTGGGCCTTCATAGGCCTGGACTTTACCAATCTCAACTGGGTTACCCTGGTGGTTTCCGTTCTGTTGTTCGCCCTTTCCTGCACCGCCTTTTCGCTGTGCATCGGAATCTTCGCTATCGTCATGCGGTCATGGCTTACATTGAGCGCCACGGCATCCGGACTGCTCATTCTTTTAACCGGCGTGGTCATACCGCTGGAGGATCTACCCTTTTTCCTGCACTACGTCGGCAATGTTCTGCCCCTGACCAACGGGGTGACCGCCTTCAGGGCGGCGTTCGACGGAGCGGGGCCCATGTCCGTTGGGGACCACCTGATATGGGAACTGGGTGTGGGAATCTCCTACGGCGTTTTGGGTTACCTGTTCTTTCTGTTTGTAGAGGCGGATGCCCGGCGCCGGGGAGCCTACGATACGTCCATTCTGTAGATGCTTGAAGTTTGGAGAGAGATAGTGGTTGCTGACAGCATTAATGCCGTAGAGTGCGTCAATCTGGGCCGGGTATATTCCTCCCGCAGCGCCCTGGGACGGAGACGGGATGTAGAAGCCCTGAAAGACCTCAACCTGGAAATTCCCAAAGGATCCGTCTTTGGCCTGCTGGGACCCAACGGCGCCGGCAAGACCACCACCGTGCGCATCCTGTCCACCCTCTTGACTCCCACCTCGGGCAGAGCGCGAGTCCTGGGCTATGATGTGGAAGCGCAGGCCAAGCAGGTGCGCAGGAATACCGGGTTTATCCTCGGGGGCGAGCGGGGGCTCTATGGCCGCATCACCGGCGAGCAGAATATGCATTTCTTCGCCGCTCTGAATCACATCAACCCCCGAGACGCCAAGCGGCGCACCCGGCAACTGCTGGAACGCGTAGGACTGGCGGAAAACGCCGGGATGGCGGTGGAGAACTACTCCAGGGGCATGAAACAACGGCTGCACATCGCGCGAGGTCTGCTGACCGACCCTCCCGTACTCTTCATGGACGAGCCCACCATCGGCATTGACCCCGTTGGCGCCCAGGAACTGAGGAACTACGTTCCCGAACTGGCCAGCGAGGGCAAGACCATTCTGCTCACCACCCACTACATGGCCGAGGCCGACATGCTGTGCGACACCATTGCCATTATTGACCGGGGAGAGCTGGCGGCGGTGGGTACTCCCGGAGAAATCAAGCGCCGCTTCAGCCGGATCGGAATAGTCGAACTTACCGTCAACCGGCCCCGGGAGGAACTGGCCGGGGAAATCCTGGACCTGGAAGCCGTGGAACGAGTGGAATCAATAGCGGAAGGACCCTTTCAAAAATTGACCGTTTCCCTCCGGTTCGGGGAAGACCTTACCGACAAAATTGTGGAAATTGTCGGCACAGACAACATCGAGAGCCTGGTGTCGCGGGACCCCACCCTGGAGGAGGCGTACATCAACATAATTCGGTGATTGCCTCCAAGCGATTGGCAGAGCAAACGCATTCTCCTCCCAAACCATACTTTCTGGGCTTCCACGAGGGGAAATGCGTTACCCGCCAAGTTCGAGGTTCCTGCCTTCGCAGGAACGACGGTATTGCCCGAAGCTAAAATCCGTTTGCCTCCGAACGACCGGCCTTATAGCGGAAGCCATTCTCCTGATCCTTCCGTGGCTCACTAAGCTCCCCGAAGGATGTTTACACTGCGCCCCCCTAGGCCTGGCGAACCTGAAGCATTCACCGGGAGGGCCGGGCTTGGCACGGCTTCAATCCTTGACAACCAACATCCCCAAGTTACAATTGCGTGAAGCTGAGAAAATCAGGTAACAAAGGAGAAACAGCTATGCCGTTTTACGAGAGAGGCGATGTCCGAATCCACTACGATGAGGTCGGTTCCGGTTTCCCGCTGCTGGTGACCCCGGGCGGCGGCCTTAACTCCATCATGAGCGGCTGGCCCCGCCAGGTGTTCAATGCCATGGAGGTTTTCAAGGACGACTTCCGCTGCATCACCATGGACCAGCGCAACGCCAACGGTGGCGAGTCCACCGGGCCGGTCCAGGTGGATGATCCCTGGGGCGCTTTCGCCGACGACCAGCTGGGGCTGATGGACCACCTGGGCATCCGGGAGTTCTTCTTCATGGGCTACTGCATCGGCGGCCCCTTTGCCATGAAGCTGATAGAGAGGGCCCCGGAGCGGGTGCTGGCGGCAGTCCTGTGCCAGCCCGTGGGTCATTCCGACAAGACACCGGACTCCATGTATGACTCGGGCACGGACATCTGGGCCCCCGAGCTCATCGCCAAGCGGCCCGACGTGACCATGGAGATTGTGGAGCAGTACCTGCATAATCTTTACCGCGTGCAGCCCGATTTCATGTACTGCGTTTCCCGGGACTTCGCCCGCAACTGCCAGACGCCGCTGCTGGTGATGCCCGACGACACTCCCTCCCATTCCTACGAAGCCGCCATGGCCATGGCGGAACTGGCTCCCAGGGCCCAGGTAACTGCCTACCCCTGGAAGGAAGACGAGACCCTTTTCCGCGAAACCATCAACCAGGTACGCGACTTCCTCCAGGCTCACCAGCCCACCGCCGCCGCCCGCTAGATACCGACTTCATCCCCGGGCCAGCATCACCGGCCCGGGGATATCCCCGTTGACCCCCCGATTCTTCTTGAGGGCGCATCTGCGTCGCCACGTCGAAGGTCATCTACCTGGCCACCTCCCTTTCCCTTGCCTGGCGTTACAGAGTCGCAGGGCGCCCGATTCCATTCAACGTTTCAACGCCCAGCCAAAACATGGCGGCAACGATGTGGAGTCGTCAGCGTTAGTGCAGACGGATTGTAAAGCCGCCATCCTCGCCTTACCATAGAATGCACGGTTCATATTATTTGGGCCGCTTCCAGGCGGCTCACAAATAACCGCACTAGCGATGTAGCCTCGAGGGGCAAAGCTGGTTCTGGGTTCTATTGCCATTCGGGCTACCTATTAAAACATCCCTTCCGGCGCATTGTTGTATTGATAGTTCTGGCAGGGGCGGGGACCGGCGAGGGTCGAGCCAGGTTCCGGAAGCAGCTGTTTCGGTTCTCCTGCCCCCTGACGGTCATATAACTTTGAACCAATTACTTGATTGCTAGACATATGCAGCTCTTCAACCCTCGTCCAGAGCAGGCTCCGGTTTGAATTGTTGCCGGCCTCATTCCCATCACAACGGAAGCAGGTACAGGAGAAAATAGATGGCCACAAAGCCCAATTCGGTTTCCAGTCGCGGGGCGCAGAGCTTCCCGGGAGGCGGTGAGCCCATAGCAATTGTTGGAATGGCGTGCCGGTTCCCTGGCGCTCCGGACCTGGGCTCATTCTGGCGTTTGCTAGTAGAGGGGAAAAACTCCGTCACCGAAGCCGACCCCAATTCAGGCGTGGGTCGCATGGGTGAGCTTTTCGGTGACAGCCAGGTCAATAACCAGGCGTGCCGCTTCGGCGCCTTTGTGGATGACCTCGATCTGTTTGATGCTTCGTTCTTCCGCATTTCCCCCGTCGAGGCCGAACTCCTGGACCCGCAGCAGCGCATGATGCTGGAGGTAAGCTGGCAGGCCCTTGAAGATGCAGGCATTGATCCCGCCCGGCTGCGGGGGAGCCGCACCGGGGTTTATACGGGAATAAGCAACGACGAATACCGGATGCTGGTGGTGGATTCCAGTAAACCCTCCGAGGCGGCTGCCTGCCTATATGCCCTGAGCGGCACCAATTTGAACGGGACCAGTGGGAGGGTATCCTTCGTATTGGGCCTGATGGGGCCGGCAAAAGCGGTAGATGCCGCCTGTGCATCATCCCTGGTTTCCGTCCACGACGCCGTGGCAGACCTTCAGCAGGGCAAGGCGGACCTGGCCATCGCCGGCGGCGTCCAGGCGATTCTGAACGGCCGAATCTACGAACTCCGCGCCGACTCGATGATGCTGTCGCCCGATGGGCAATGCAAGGCCTTCGACGCTTCCGCCAACGGCTACGTGAGGGGCGAGGGCTGCGGCGTAGTCATCTTGAAGCGGCTCAGCGAGGCGGAGGCCGACGGCGACCGCATCTGGGCCGTCATCCGGGGCGCGGCGGTAAATCACGGCGGGACGGGCGTGGGCCTGACCGTGCCCAACACGCCGGGCCTGGAACAGGTGATGGAAGCGGCTCTTGCCGACGCCGGCATTGAGCCCCTGGAGGTTGACTATATCGAAGCCCACGGGACCGGCACAACCGTTGGCGACCCGATCGAACTCAACGCCGTGAACGCCGTCTATGGACAGGGGAGGAACCCCAGCGAACCGCTGTTGGTGGCCTCGGTGAAGACCAACGTGGGACACCTGGAGTCCGCAGCGGGCATCGCCGGGCTGATGAAGGCAGCCCTGGTGGTAAACCAGGGCCTGATTCCCAGGCACCTGCACTTCCTAGACCCCAATCCCAGCCTGGACTGGGAAGGCCTGCCCTTGCTGGTGCCAACTGAAACGGTTGACTGGCCCGACGACCGCCAGCGACCGCGACTGGTCGGAGTCAACTCCTTCGGCATTTCCGGAACCAACTCCCACATCCTGGTGGGGCAGCACATCTACGACGGGCAAGGGACTGACCACAAGATTTCAACCCTGGGACCCGCCAGCACGGTAAAAATCAAGCTGCCCGAAACCTTTTCCCAAGAGTCTCCGTCCAATGAGGAAGTCTTCCCGCGCCCAAAGCGAGTGCTGCCGCTGTCGGGCAAGTCGGGGGGCGCGTTGCAGGAGCTTGCCCAGCGCTACCTGGCGTGGCTCGATGATGATTCCCCGGACCAATTGAAGGACGGCCTGGCCCTTCTCGAAAAACTTTCGGACATGGCATGGACGGCGAGTATCGGCCGCAGCCACTTCGACTATCGTTCCGGCCTGGTTTACCAGGACGTTCCGGCGCTGCGGGAGGGACTCAAGGCGCTGGCCGAAACCGGTCAGACCGGCCAGACCGGCCAGCCGCCGCGGGCAGCCAGGGTGGCATTCCTCTACACCGGACAGGGAAGCCAGTGGGTCGGCATGGGACAGGCCCTCTACGAGACTGAACCGGTTGCCCGAGCCGTAATGGACGATTGCGACAGGATAGTGATGGAGGTGAGAGGCGTTTCCCTGCTGGACGTCATGTTCGGGCGGGACGAGACTGCCGGAGACCTGGGCGACACGGCATGGGAACAGCCGGCCCTCTATGCGCTGGAGTGCGCCCTTACCGCCCTTTGGGAAAGCGTTGGAGTCCGGCCCGGCGCGGTTATGGGACACAGCGTGGGCGAACTGGCCGCTGCCCAGGCGGCCGGCGTCTTCAGCCTGCGGGACGGCATGCGGTTTGCATTGGCCCGTGGCTCCCTGCTGTCGGCTACTGAGGCAGGGGCCATGGCCGCGGTCTTCGCCCCGAAATCCAGGGTGGCAGAGGCGGTCGAAAGGGTGAACGCCGCCTCCGGCAGCGTTGGACTCAGCGTGTCCGCCGACAACGGGCCCCAACAGGTGGTCAGCGGCCCGGCGGCGGACATCGAGGCCGTTTCCCGCCTGTTCGAGTCAGAGGGAATCCGGGCAATCCGCCTGAACACTTCCTGGGGCTTCCACAGCGCCCTGCTGGACCCGGCCCTGGACGGTTTGGAAGCCGCCCTGGATGGGGTTCCCATACAGCACCCTTCAATTCCCTTGGTCAGCAACCTGACGGGTCGCCAGGTGGAAGCTTCAATGGCCATGGACGGGGCCTACTGGCGGCAGCATGCCCGGCAACAGGTGGCCTTTGCCGGAGGAATCGGAACGCTGGCCGAAATGGGAATGGACCTGGTAATCGAGCTTGGCCCCCACTCGGTGCTGGGTCCCATGTCAATGCAGGCCTGGCCGGAGTCCGCCGGAGAACGGCGACTTGAGGGAGGCCCGATTGCCCTGGCAAGTCTGCGCCGGCCGCCCCGGGACGGCTCAACGCCGGAGCCGGAAAGCAGCTTCATTGATGCGGTGGCGCAGGCCTACGAGGCCGGCCTGGACATTACTTTCGAAGGACTGTTCGCCGGCGAGGAACGCCGCCGGATTTCCCTGCCGGGTTATCCCTTCCAGCGCGAACGTTACTGGCTGCAGGGGGCCAGGAGGCGTCGGAGCGGCGGCGGGCATCCCCTGCTGGGAGAACGCCACGACTCAGCGCGGGGGGAGATTGCTTTCGAGACGGAGGTTTTTCCTTCCGACCCTGACTGGCTGAAGGACCACCGGGTCTTCGGCCACCTTGTAGCCCCGGGAGCCCTCTACGGGGCCATGGCGGCAACTGCATCATTGCTCGAAGGCGACTGCCCGGTGGTATTGGACGACATCCAGCTGCATAGTCCGTTGGTCTTCACGGAACCGGACTCGGGAGAGGCCCCAGGCGCCGGAGGCCGAAAGCTACAGGCGTTCCTGGAAGATTCCGGGGAAGGATCGGAGCGCCTGGTTCAGATTTTCAGCCGCGGCCCCGAAAGCGGCTGGACGATGCACGTAGAGGGCCGCGTGGTTTCGAACGCCGCCTTGCAGGACGCGGAGGAGCGGGCAGACCTTGATGGCCTGAAGTCCCGCCTTGCCCCGGCAAACGTGCCCGCCTACTACCGGGCCAAGGCTGCCACCAGCATTGACCTGGGGCCGGCCTTCCGCACCCTGGGCAGGGTCTGGACCGGCCCTGGCGAGGCTCTCGGCGAGGTGTCCCTGCCGGAAGCCCTGGGCCTGAACGACCTGGAAATAAACCCGCTGGTTCTGGACGGCTGCTTCCAGGTGGTGGGGATGGCGCGCAACATGACCGGCTCACCGGACGAGCCCACCTACCTGCCCTTCGGCTGGGAGAGAATGTGGCTGACCGGAAAACTTCCGGACCGGGTGGTCTGCCATGTGCTGATGAGTGAATCCGGCCGGGTATCAGACCCTGATGCTGACGATCATCCGGAGGCGCTGAGCGGGGAAATTCGCATCTATGACCTCGACGGAGCGCTCATCGGGGGGTTGAGCGGCTACACGGTAAAGCGGGCAACCCAGGCGGCCCTCCTTGCAGCAGTGGAAGGGGCAGAAGGTATAGACGACCTCCTTTACGAGGTAATCTGGCGCGACCGGCCCCTGGAATCGGCGTTGAAACCTGCAGGTTTCTTCCCCGCCCCGACAACTGTCGCAGCAGGAACCAGGCTGTTTCCCGACTACCTCGTCGAGGCCGGGGTTGACCCCAAGGACAGGAACGCCCTGCTGGCCGACCTGGAAAGATGGTCCCACTCCTACGCTCTCCTCACCCTGGAAAAACTGGGGTGGCAGCGAGCTCAAGGGGAGAAGGTAGTAGCAGAGGAACTCAGGCAACGCCTGAACGTTCTGCCAGTACACGAGCGCCTGTTCCGGCGGCTGCTGGAAATGCTGGCCCGCTCGGGCGTGGTTGAGGAGAATGACGGAGGATTTACCGTTCTGGTTGGAGACGGGGATACGTTGCCGGAATCCCTTCCCAGTGATCCCGTGAACTTCGACCAGCAGATGCTAGCCAGGTATTCCCACGGCCTCACCGAAATCGGCCTCTTCCGCCGATCGGCCGCCGCCCTCGTTGATGTGCTGCGCGGGGAGCAGGATCCGCTGACCCTTTTGTTCAGCAGCGGCGAACCGACTGCCGCAGACCTTTACCTCAAAGCCCCGGTGGCCCGGGCCGCCAACGGGTTGCTGGCCGACACCGTACGGGCCCTGTTAGCCGACCTGCCCGACGACCGCCGGCTGCGGGTATTGGAGGTAGGGGCCGGCACCGGGTCGGCGACCGCCTCCGTGCTGCCGGAGCTACCCGCAGGCAGATTCGACTACGTCTATACCGATATTTCCGCCGGTTTCTTTGCCGAGGCGGAGGAGCGATTCGGCAACCAGGGTATCGAATACCGCCCACTGGACATCGAAAAGGATCCTGTTTCCCAGGGCTTTAACTCCCACGGGTACGACCTGATCATCGCCTCCAACGTGCTGCACGCCACTCAATACCTGTCGGAGACCCTGGGGCACTGCCGTGATTTGCTGGCCCCTTCAGGCCAACTCGTGGCCCTGGAAAACCTGCGCGGGCTGGGCTGGATGGACCTGACCTTCGGCCAACTGGACGGCTGGTGGCGCTTCGCCGACTCATACCGCCCCCACCATGCCCTGGCTACTCCCGCAATTTGGCGTCAAGCTCTCACCGAATCGGGATTCGAGGACGCAACGGTATTGGGTGTGGACGATTCGTTCCCGTACGAATCACTGGATAAGGGAGTAATCGTGGCCCAGGGCCCCGCCCTGGTCAAGGAGGCCCAGGGCCTGTGGGTCATCCTGGGTGACCGGGAGGGCGAAGCTGGTGAGCTGGCGGCCGAACTGGCGGCCAGAAACCAGGCCATACTGCTGGCAGGCGTCAAAGAGGTAACCACCGGTGCTGAAGAGCCCTGCGTAACCGAAGAGTCCCGCATCCAGGGCGTTCAGGAGGTTGCCATAGACCCGGCCAGCCGCGAGGATTGGCAGTCAATTCTCAGAGAACTGCCCGGCGATGTGCCCTTCGGCGGTGTGGTACACCTTCAGAGCCTGGACGGTCATGGGAACCGGTCAACGGCCAGGGAACTCGACGAGGACGTAAGCCATGCGGGGGAAAGCGCCCTGGTTCTGGTACAGGGTTTGCTTGACACGGATGTAACGCCGGAGAAGGGTGTTTGGTTTGTTACCCGGGGCGCCCAGGTATTGGAACGGGAGAATACCGGGGAACTGTCCGGTTCCGTACTGTGGGGATTGGGAAAGGCGATAGCCCTGGAGGCCCCCCATCTTCAGCCCCGCATGCTGGATTTGGACCCCTCCTCCCCAACAACGGCGTCCGACCTCGCCGGGGAACTGCTCTACCCCGATGAAGAGAATCATCTTGCCTACCGGCTGGGTCGTCGACGGGCGGCTCGCCTGGTCCGGTTCGCCGCCGGAGCCGAGGAGTCCGGACGCCTGGCCCTGCCCGAAGAGACGGAGTGGGTGCTGGCCCCCGACCGGGGCGGCGTCTTCGATCAGCCCGAGGTCAAACTGCTCCCTTCCCAGCCCCTGGAACCCAGGGAGGTAAGGGTCGCGGTTGAGGCCGCAGGAATAAACTTCTGGGATGTCTTCAGGTCGCTGGGTTTCATCGAGGAAGGCGACCTGGGACGGGAATTTTGCGGTTACGTGATGGCCGTGGGCTCTGACGTTTCAAATGCATCCGTGGGCGATCACGTTGTTGGGTTGGGTTTTGGCGCCTTTGCCCCGGAAATGGTTACCCACGAGGAATTGGTGGCTCCCGCTCCGGAAGAAATCCCCGTTTCCGGGCTTGCCACCATTCCCAGCGCCTTCGTGTCCGCCGACCTGTCCTACCGGATGTCGGGGTTGAAGGCCGGCGATCGAGTGCTGATTCACGCCGGAGCCGGCGGCGTTGGCCTGGCCGCCATTCAACTGGCCCAGGCAGCGGGGGCAGAGGTATATGCCACTGCCAGCGCACCCAAGCAGGAATACCTCCGATCCCTGGGCGTAAAGCACATTTTCGACAGCCGCCAGACCCGGTTCGGGCAGGAAATCCTTGAGACCACCGGAGGCGAGGGTGTTGACGTAGTGCTGAACAGCCTCACCAGCGAAGGCTTCATTGACGCCAGCCTGTCCTGCCTGGCCCGGGGCGGCCGCTTCGTCGAGCTGGCCCGAAGGGATATTCTCAGCCATGAAGAGATGGCGGCGGTACGCCCGGACGTGTCCTACTCTATCCTGGAGCTGGACGTGCTGAAGAAGACCGAGCCCGACAACGTGGGCGTCGTGCTGAGGGAAATAATGCGGCGGGTCGCCGGGGGCGAACTGGAACCCCTGATCCACAGCCGATGGCCGATGGCCCAGGCCGGGTCCGCATTGAGTTTCATGCGCTCGGCCCGTCACATCGGAAAGATCGTGCTTACCAACCAGCCCCTGGTGCGAGGCAGCTTGCGGCAGGACCGCTCCTACCTGATAACCGGCGGACTGGGCGGCATCGGCTGCGCTGTCGCCGGGTGGCTGGCCGACCACGGCGCCGGAACCATCGTGCTTAACGGCCGTCGCGACCCTGACCCCGAAGCTGTTATGGCCATTGAGGAATTGCGACAAAAGGGCGCAAGAGTGGAGGTGGAACTCGCGGACGTAACGGACACCGCGGCCATAGACGCGATGCTGGCCCGTATAGACACTAACCTGCCGCCCCTGGCCGGGGTCATCCACAGCGTTGGAGTGTTGTCAGACGCCGCCCTGACCAACCAGACATGGGAGACCTTCCAGCAGGTCCTCAGGCCCAAGATTATGGGAGCCTGGCACCTGCACCGCGCCACCATGCAGCGCGACCTGGACCTGTTCGTCCTCTTCTCCAGCCGGGTGGGCGTAATGGGCAATCCCGGCCAGGCGAACCATGCCGCGGCCAACGCCTTTTTGGACCAACTGGCCGGCCATCGCCGCGCCCTGGGCCTTCCCGGCCAGGCCATGGCCTGGGGAGCCTGGTCGGAAATCGGAGAAGCGGCTGAGCAGCGGGAGAGGATCGAAAGGCGCAGGTCTGCCCTTGGCGGCCGTTGGTTCACACCCCGCCAGGGCCTTCGCGCCCTCGAGAAACTGGTGTGCCAGGACACCACAACCTCCGTGGTGATGTCCATGGACTGGTCAGTATTCGAGGACGCAGTCGAATCCCGACCCTCTTTCCTGGAAGACCTGCTTACCTCGGGCGGCGGCCAGGAGACCACGGACGCGGGGACGTCGGAAGACCTCCTTTCCCAACTTCGTGGCGTTCCCTCTGCTGCCCCCCAGGACCTCCTTACCACCTTTCTCCAGCAGCAAGTCCAGGCCGTGCTGCGGCTATCATCGGCGCCCTCACCGACCGTTGGCTTCTTTGACCTGGGGATGGACTCATTGATGGCGGTGGAGCTGCGAAATCGCCTTAACCGGGCCTTTGCCGGCCAGTACACCGCCTCCAACACCGTTGTATTTGACTACCCGGACATCGCCAGCCTGTCGCGCCATTTGGCAGAGGAGCTTGGACAAGCCCAGGAAAGCGGCAATGCTCCGGAACTGGCGGAACCGGCGGCCCAGGAACCGGGGCAGGCGGCCACGACCGCAGATGACGGAATTGCGGTCGTGGGAATGGCCTGCCGATTCCCCGGGGCCGGTAACCTGGACGAGTTCTGGAAATTGCTGGAGGAAGGGCGCGAAGCAATCACCGACGGTCGCCAGGACGGCGGTTCCTGGACTGGCGCCGTGGGAGACCCCAATGCCGAGGACATCGCTCACCGGCGGGGCGGATTCCTGGACGGCATTGACCAGTTCGACTCCCGTTTCTTCCGAATCCAGCCCATCGAGGCTCGCATGATGGACCCCCGGCAGAGGGTGCTGCTGGAAACTACCTGGACCGCACTCGAAGATGCCGGCCTCGACCCGGACCAACTGCGGGGCAGCCGCACGGGAATCTACGCCGGACTTGGCGGCAGCGAATACCGAGACCTGATCCAGTCCGGCGACCAGACCCATACCTACCTGGGAACCACCGGCAGTGTAACCGTGGGCCGTATCGCTTTCGCGCTGGGCCTGGAAGGGCCCGCCATGCCCGTGGACATGGCATGCGCCTCGTCCCTGGCTGCGGTGCATCAGGCGGTGGTTGCCCTGCAAAGGGGAGAGGTGGATATGGCTCTCGCCGGCGGGGCAAACATGGTACTGTCACCCGCAGTCTCCAGATTCATGATGGACGTGGGCATGCTGTCCCCCACCGGCCAATGCCGGCCCTTCGACGCCTCCGCCAATGGCTACGTGCGCGGTGAGGGCTGCGGGATAGTGGTGCTGAAACGCCTGAGCGACGCCGAGGCCGATGGCGACCGGATATGGGCAGTTGTTCGAGGGTCGGCGGTAAACCAGAACGGAGCCAGCGCCGGCCTTACGGTGCCCAATGGCCAGGCGCAGGTGCGGGTAATGGAAGACGCCGTCACCCGGGCGGGAATATCGCCCTCCGAGGTGGACTACCTGGAGGCCCACGCGGTCGGCTCCCAGTTGGGTGACCCGATTGAATTAAACGCGGTGGCTTCGGTTTACGGCAAAGACCGGGAACAGGAAAAACCGCTGCTCATTGGCTCCATAAAGTCGAACATCGGGCACGTGGAGTGGGCCGCCGGGATTTCCGCCTTCATTAAGGCGGTCTTGTCCATCTCCAATGGCGTCATACCCGGAATTCCCAGCCTGGAGAAACTCAATCCCAACGTCGCCTGGGACCAGACCTCCCTTCGCGTAACCGCCAACAAGATGGACTGGCCGGCAGCTACCGGTCGGCAGCCGATGGCCGGTGTCAGCGCCTTTGGTCTCTCCGGCGCCAACGCGCACGTATTGGTGGAAGGGTACAGCGGCGCCGCATACAGTCCGGCAGTAACCGATGGCGCAGCTCTGCCGGCGGGACTGCCAAAACCGGTTTCCGCAAACCTGCCTGATCCATTAGGCGGGCTGCAAAACCTCGACAAGAACTCGCCGGAGCGAACGGGCCGCCTGTTGCCGATTTCCGGTAAATCGCCCGGAGCCTTGCGGGAATTGGCGGAGCGATACCTGAACTGGCTGGATGCCAGGCACCTCTCTGCCGATAGCGAAGACCTAGCCGACCTGGCCTGGACTGCCAGCGCTGGCCGCGCTCACTTCCCGCACCGGGCAGGGCTGGTATTCAACAGCCAGGACCAGCTTCGTCAAGAGCTGATGTCGCTGTCCCAAGCCGAATCGGTCACCGGAGGGTCAACACCCCGTGAATCTGCAAGGGTGGCGTTTCTGTTTGCTGGTCAGGAAAGCCCCTGGGACGGCCTGGGCGCGGACCTGTGCCAGGAAGAACCCGTTGCGCGGGCGGTGCTTGACCAGTGCGGTGAACAATTCAGGGCCGCCCGCGGCGTCTCCCTGCTGGATGTGATGTTCGGGCGGTCCGTTATCGACCCTGGCGAAAATGGTCCTGAATGGGAACTGCCGGCCCGGTACGCGCTGCAATGCGCGTTAACCGCCCAGTGGGCAAGCCTGGGAATACGGCCCAGCGCAATAGTGGCCGATGGTTTCGGATGGCTTGCGGCAGCGCAGGCAGCCGGCGTGTGCGGCCTGGAAGACGGCCTGCGATTCGCGGCAGCCCTTGGGGACATAAAGAATCTTCAGCCAGGGCAAGACCTGGCATCGGCGCAAAGAGACCTGGAAGACGCCCTCGCCGCGCTGAATCCCGGATTGTCATCCGTACCCCTGGTGGATTGTTCCAGCGGGCTGCGGCAGGATACCGTCGGAATGGCTGAGATTACCCGCTGGCTTCAGCAGGGCCAGGAGTCCATTGACTACACCGGCTGCGCAAACTTTTTGGCCGACCTGGAGGTGAATGCGGTTATAGAGGTCGGGTCCACCTCGGCAACAGGGAAAAAGATTGGCAGTAACTGGCCGGACACCTCAGAGGCGCCCCTGGTAGTGGCTGACATGACCAATTCCACCGATGGCAGCGGATCCGGCGATTCCGATGGCGGTTTCCTGAGGGCCGCAGCCAGCCTTTATGAGGCCGGAGTGGATATTACCTTCGAAGGATTGTTTGCCGGGGAGACCCGGCGGAGAATTTCTGTCCCGACCTATCCCTTCCAGCGAAGGAGGTATTGGTTTTAGCGCCAAATTCACGGGACAGGGGTGAGGGAGACTTGGGAGATCCTGGGACGATGCCCCTGCCCTTCCCCGAGAGTCCATACGGTGAAAATCCCTGGACGCGGGGGATGGGCTTGCTGTTGGTGACCGCCCGTTTCCGTGGGGCAGGTTCTGCCAAACCACAGCCCGGATCGCAACGCTCATAAAGCCAACCGGGATGGGGTCAGAGAAGAGGCCCACGCGATCAGTGCCAGGCGAGGAAAGAAGCGGTCCAGCAGAAGTTGAGCCCATATCCGACCATAACTCGGTCCTTTTCAATCTACACAGCGACAGGAACAACATTAGTTCGATACCCCTGCTTTCAAAGCAAGCGTTATGGGAAAGGGTGAGTCGAAACCTGGCCTGGCGGCGGCGCCGTCAGAAGTTCGGACCGCCCCGAACTTACAAAAGCATACTCTTTCCTGTTGAATGAAAGTAGTCCTTATTAATGGTTGACGCAGGTAAGCATTAAGTATTGGTTTAAGTCAACACTTAATGCAAAAGCCGGAATTGATTCTGGCGAAAAGTTATCACTATTAGTCGGCTCCTGGGCCGCTCGCCAACCGTCTCACTTTACGCACTCTGCAATTGGGTTGGAAATTGACCAGGGAGGTCCGCTGTCCTTTTTGCCAATCGGTCAGAGCGGCCGCGGCCGACACCTGCGTAGTCAAACCCCAGTTCCGCCATAACCTCAGGCTCCAGCGCGTTTCTCCCGTCGAAAACATACCTGGGCGTCCGCATTATCCCGGCTATGCCGGCCCAGTCGGCGCCGACAATTTCGTCCCATTCCGTCAAGAGCGCCAGGGCCTGGGCTCCGGTGGCAGCCGACTCAGGGCTGCCAGAAAAGGCCACGCAGGCGGGCAGCTTCTTCCTTGCAGCGTGGTTGGCCTGGGGGTCAAAAGCCGCGACGTCCGCTCCTTCCTGCACCAGGGCTTCTATCAGGTCTACAGCGGGGGCTTCGCGAATGTCGCTGGTGCCAGGCTTGAAGGCCAGCCCCAGCACGCCAACACGGACACCGGCCAGTCCCCCGGGAAAGCGGGAGCGCAACCGGGCCAGCGGCAGCATTCGCTGGCGGGCGTTCACGGATGCCACGGAACCAAGCAGGTCCATCTGGACTCCTTTGGCATGGGCCAAATACTGAAGGGCCAAAATGTCCTTTGGGAAGCAGGACCCGCCGTATCCTATGCCGGGGTGGATTTGCTGGCCCGTCCTTGCATCCATGGCCAGCCCCAGGCTGACCGCGTCTATGGACGCCCCAACCTCCTCACACAGTGCAGCCATCTCGTTGATAAAAGAAATTCGTGCGGCCAGGAAAGCGTTGCTGGCGTATTTGAGCATTTCAGCGCTGGTGACGTCTGTGACCAGGTAGGGGGCTTCTATCGTGGCGTACATTTTCTTGACCACCGCGACGGCCCATTGGGAACACCGGTCAGCGCCCACCACGATCCGGTCCGGGTGCATCCAGTCCTGTAATGCCCGCCCTTCCCTCAGGAATTCGGGATTGCTTACATAAGCCACATCCAGCCCTCTTAGCTCCCGTTGGGCAAAGGCGCTTCCGGAACCTGGCGGCACCGTACTCTTCATTACGATGGCGGTGTTTCCTGGCTGCAGGCTTCTGATCCAATGTAAGGCGGAAAGGACCTGGCTCAAGTCGGCCTCTCCCCCTTCACTGGCGGGAGTGCCCGTAGCCACCAGCGCCACTTCTCCCAGATTGCCGGAGAACTCTTCAGTGTCAAGGAAACACAGATTGCCCCTGCCCAGGCCTTCCTCCAGCCATGCCTCCAGACCGGGTTCGTGAAGAGCAGGCTTCCCCTGCTTCAGCCCTTCAATCCTGAACCTGTCAACATCTACTCCGGTGACGTGATGCCCCGCCCTGGCGAGGGCGCTGGCCGCCACCACCCCCAGGTGTCCCATACCAACGACCGTAATTCGCAATTGACAAGTCCTCCCCGGTGTTCGCGAGACTGATGGCTAAAGGAGGCACAATACCACCTTAGTTCTGTTTCCACCAATATACATTGAATGTACACAAGTCATAATTGATGTCGTGTAACATGGGATATTGACTTATAGAAATCTTACTGTTATAAGTATACACGTTTTACAAAAATAATCTACACTGTTGCATACTTATAGGCAATACGTAAATATATGAACACTGGCAACACAACCGTAAATGCAGCCTCAATAGACGAAGCGCAATCTGTTTCTGCTCTGGGGGCGACTGGGCGCCCACCAATCTCGATATTCAGGGTCCTGGTATCTGTGGCGGCGCTGGTGGTGGCCCTGGTTACCGTGGGCCTCCTCGCCGATTGGCCGCTGCTGGCCGAGGCTCTGAGGGAACTGGGGAAGCAGCCGTATCTTGTGCCTGTCCTGGTCATTGTGTACTCCTCCGCTTTCCTGCTGAGGGCCATAGCCTGGAAGGCGCTAATGGTCTCCGGCGGGAACACGTTCAAGCTGCTGGGGGCGTTGCAGGCAGCGTTGCTGGTCAATCACCTGGCGCCCCTGAAACTGGGCGAGTTTGTTCGCCCCCTGGCAGCAGCCAGGGCAGGCGTCCCACTGGCCGAGGCGGCAACCACCACGGCGGTGGCGCGGGTCCTGGACTTTGTGGCTTTGCTGGTAATTGCGGCCAGCGTAGGGTCTTTTGTTTCTTTGTCCGCCGGCGAGGGGCGCTGGCTCCAGGGACTGGCCCTGCCGGCGGTGGTGATTGCCGGAATCTGTGGACTGCTGCTGGTCCTGCGGTGGCGCCGGCTGCATGATTGGCTTCCGGAACTGCTGCGTACTCGCTTCGACATTATGCAGTCCCAGCTGAGGCAGGTGTCGGGACGGCGACTGGCTACGGCCGCCGCCTGGACTTTACCCAGCTGGATTCTGGAAGCCGTGGTCATTATCGTGGCGGCCAGAGCCCTCGGGATCGAACTTTCCCTGGCTGCGGCAATTTCGGTAACTGCCTTCACGATCCTGTTCCAGGCCTTCCATATCACTCCCGGCGGCATCGGCGTTTACGAAGCGGTTATGACGGGCGCCCTGTTTGCCCACGGCATACCCTGGGAGGAAGGGCTCGCCCTGGCCGTGGCTACCCACGGTCTAAAGTTCGCCTACTCCTACACCATTGCCCTGGCCTTCTCCTTCACCGCCCTGGTCGGCCTCAGGCGGATGCCGTCGCTGAACCCGCTGAATCATCTGCGAGGTTCGTCAGACGGCGCCAAGTCGGCCTCCAGCTTCGAGGTTGTCGCGGCGCGCCTTTGGAACGTCCTCAATGAGGGCAAACCCTTTACACCGGTATTCACCCTGGGCATCATCGCCCTGCTGAGTGTCCCGCACCTGGGCGACGGCGGCTATTGGCTCCGCGCGGCAGGCGCGCTCCTTGCCCTGGTTCCCCTTTTCGTCGTGTTCTACCGCTTCGACTTCCCCCTGCGGCTTCGGGTGACCCTGTGGATATACGTGGGCGTTTTCCTGGCCGTTTTCCGGTTCGCCGACCTGACGGCCATGGCCCTTATCCTGGGCATCTACCTGACTTTCACCATATTCCTGTGGGGCACGGTGTACTACCACCTGCGTATCGGCACTTCCTGGCTTAACTTTACCCGATTCTGGCGCCTGGTCCTGGAGAATCCGGACCCCACCAGCGGCAACTTCCTGGAGCAGATTCCCAAGCTGACGCTGCTGGTCCTCGCCTTCCAGATACTGGTTGCCCGACCCACGCCGGTGACGTATTTGGCGGTGGAAGGCTTTGTGCTGCTGTTGGCCATTACCGCGCTCCTGCTGCACCAGTGGTTCTTCACCTGGCCGCCCGCGCCATCCATGGTGCCTACGACCAAGCGCGCCATTAACGGCGAACGCATTTCCCGCCGCTTCATCACCATCGTCATCGACGGTTGCCGGGCCGACCGCCTGCTGGAGGCCAACACTCCGTACATAGACCGGCTGCGCAGTGAGGGCGTCGACTACATAGATACTTCGACAGTTTACCCGGCCCGCACGGTATCCGGTTTCAGCTCAATGTTCACGGGGGCGCCCCCGACCGTTCACGGCATGACCAGCAACTTCGTGCCCAGCCTGGGCGTGAAGTGCGAGTCCATATTTGATGCTCTGCGGAAGGAAGGCTTGAACGGCAAGCTGGTGGGCATAGCTCACCTCATTGATGCCTTCGGCCACAACGACGTTGAAACGGTGACGGCGGTTACCAACAACGACGATATAGACAACGCGCTGACCGCCCGCGCCCAGGCGGTAATACAGCGGGACGACCCGGACCTGCTGATTCTGCAATTGTTAAGCGTTGACCAGACCGGCCACGCCCGGGGCAGCTACAACTCTGAGTACCTGGAAAAGATCGAGGAATCGGACCGGATAATCCAGCGTTTTCTGGAGTGGTGCGACTCCATCGGCTATCTGGACGAAGCCACAGTTGTGATTACCGCCGACCACGGCCAGGGCATCGGCATTGGCGGACACGGGCACATGAGCCCCACCGAACGGTACGTGCCGTGCATTCTGTGGGGCCACGGCGTGGAAACCCGGGGAGTTATCGCTGAGCCCCATTCGGTGATGGACGTTACCGCCACCATCGCCTACTTCCTGGGTGTTGCCCCTCCCGAACAGTCGGTGGGGCAGGTGCTGGGCATTGCCGAGAGCGAAGCGGATGTTGCTTCGCGTCCGGTCGCCGTAATCATTCCCGCCTACAACGAAACGGAGAACCTGCCTGACACGCTGGCGCGAATACCCCGCCGCCAATTTCCCAACCTGAAGGTCATCGTCGTGGACGACGGTTCAACCGATGGTACGGCCCGGCTGGCCCGGGACCACGGCGCCGACGTGGTGATATCCCACACCCTTAACCGGGGTCTGGGCGCGGCCCTCCGAACGGGCCTGGCGGCTGCCAACGAACTGAATGCCAGGGCCGCGGTTTACGTGGATGCCGATGGCGAATATCCACCGGAACAGATTCCCGACCTGCTGGAGCCCATATTGCAGGGTGAAGCCGACTACGTTCTCGGTTCACGCTACCTGGGCAAGAGACAGGGCCAGAGAGCGGTCCGCCTGCTGGGCAACCTGGTCTTTACCGGCTTGCTGTGCCTGGCGACGGGCCGGCGAATTACCGACGGACAGACAGGCTTCCGCGCCTTCTCGCGGCGGGCCCTGGAATGCGCCGAGATCATTCACGACTACAACTATGCCCAGGTTTTGACTCTTGACCTGCTCAAGAAGGGCATGCGGATGCGGGAGGTTCCCATTTCATACTCGCGCCGCACCCGGGGCAGGTCATTTATTGGCCCAAAGTACCTCTGGCGGGTCCCGGTAAGGATGCTGCAAGAGATGCTCAGCAAATAGAACACCATCCGCCTCTGGCGGACCAGGAGGAGTGCTATCGTGCAAGACCACACAGGAACACTGGGAATGTTTACCAGGCGATATCATTGGCTTGCCGGTCTGGCGTTGGCCATGTTGATGGTGCTGACGCTGGCCTGCTCGCAACAGGAGCCTGCCCCCGCAACGCAGGTAGTTGAGGTGGACTCGGGCGCCACGGCAGCCGCCGCGCAGGCCGTGGCAGCGGCGGAACAGGCCCTGGCCGCAGCCCAGCAGGCCCAGGCGGCGGCGCAGACCCAGGCCGGGTCGGCGGAAGCCGTTGCCGCCCAGGCCAGCGCGTCGGCGGAACAAGCCCTGGCGGCGGCGCAGATGGCCCAGGCGGCGGCGGAGACGCCTCGCCGGGGTGAAGACCGTCCCACCATAACCGTCATCGGTGGCGGTGGCGGCACGGCCTCGGTATCCGGCACCGGTACAGGTACCGGAACGGGCTCAGTCTCAGGTATCGGCACGGGAACTGGGACCGGTTCAGTCTCCGGCATCGGCCACCATCACGGGCACGGCACGGGCACCGGTACGGGTTCAGTATCTGGCGCCATGGCCATGATGGACAAAGGGGTGTCCGGTGGAGTTATGATCCCCACCAACCTCAGCTATGAGACCAGCGGCCCCACCAAGTCCGATGGCTACTACACTCCTACCACCAACCGGGAAATTTACCAGAAGATTTCCACGGACTACCAGGAAATTCTGAAGCTGACCAACGTGATCAAGGAAGGCAAGCCCCTGCCTGCGGCGGAGATATGGTTGCTTTATGAGGCCGGGCCCCACACTAGACTCGGGCCCCAGAGCCGTACCCTTCGGAGCTTTGCGACAGGGTCCACGCCTTCAACCTATTACCCTGAGTCGGCCGAGTTCTACGGGTCAGACACCTTTCTTGACGACCCCATCGAAAATGCGGTTCGGGGCCGTGGAGAGGCAGCGGAGTACACGGATGCCCAGAAGCGCCAGGCCATAGGCAAGGGCCTGCTCAGGATTGTCTATCACTGGGCCAAGTTTTACATGATAATCGGCCAGGACCGGATGAGTTCCCGCCTGATAGACGAGGCCTGGGCCGTTTACGTGGGCGAAGAAGTAAACGGGGACTACCCTAACTCCCTCTCGGGGGTAGCCCGTTCCCGTGAAGGCAACTTCGGCCGTGAAGGGACCATTGACATACCGCTGCGCCAGGCCATGGACCGGGCCAGGCGGGCTGCAGATGACGGAAACGCCGCGGCATTGGAGACGGCAACCAACGAGGTCTTTTCCCGATTTAACGCCATCTTCTACCTGGCCACGGTAAGGTACATGGGACGGGTATTCGATGACGCCCAGGCCGGTAACCGCGACGCGCTGGGAACCCACCAGGTGGAGGCCCTGGCCTTCTACCAGTCCATCCAGCCCGATGTGGCCAAGGCGAACGCGTCAGCCGATGAGACAATCATGGCCTACCTGACCGCGGAACCCAGCCACGTTACAGCTGCGTCGCGGGACAGGGCGTTGGCCGCCCTTAATGGGACGGCTTCCGCCCTTATGCTGATGCCGAGCGACCTGGTCACCGCGTACACCGACGATACCGGCGACGGCTCCAGCAGCGCGCCGTCTCCGGCCACGGGTGAGCTGGACCTTTCCTCCAGCGTATTCATTCCGGTTAACCTTCCCCACGAGACCGACCGCAGCGTCCCCAGCCCGTCCGACGGTTACTACCACGCCACAACCAACCGGGAGCATTACCAGAAGATTCCTTCCGACTACCAGGAAATTGTCAAGCTGGCCAACGTAATCAAAGAGGGCCATCCCCTGCCCGTGGCTGACATATTCCTGCTGTACGAGGTAGGGATGCATACCCGTATCGGCGTCCGCAGCAAGACCCTGCGGGGCTTCGCTCGCGACCCGGAACGATCTGAGGAGTTCCCACTGGCCACGGAATTCTACGGATCCGGCAGCTTCCTTGACTCGTCAATAAGCAATGTTGTTCGTGGGCGCGGCGCAGCAGAAAACTGGACCGATGCCCAAAAGCGGCAGGCCATCAACAAGGGCATTCTCAGAATCCTCTATCACTGGTCAAAGCATTACGTGATTGGGGGCTGTGCAGACCTCGACTCGGGAGATGTTGATGAGGGATGGGGTATCTATGTGGGGCTGCCGGGAAGTGATGGCAACTATCCCTATTCACTCTCCGCCCTGGCGCGAAGTCGGGAAGGCAACTTTGGCCGGGAGGGCGCCATAGACGTTCCCCTGCGCGAGGCCTTTGAGCGGGTCCGGCAGGCAGCGGAGAACGGTGATGCCGCCGCCTGTGCTGCCGCGGCTCAAGAGGTCTATTCCCGTTACAACGCTCTCTTCTACCTGGCAACCGTGCGGTACATAGGCGTCTCATACAATGACGTGGCGGAAGGGAAAGACCCGGGCACCCACCAGGTTGAGGCGCTGGCCTTCTACCAGTCCATTCAGCCGGAAGTGGCAAACGCCAACCCTGACGCTGATGCTACCATCGTGGCTTTCCTCGAGTCTGCACCGGACCAGGTTACCGCTCAGTCCCGGGATGCGGCCCTGGCGGCCCTCAACAGTGTCGCCGACGCACTGCTGTTGACCCAGGCTGACCTGGTGACGGGTTACTAGCCGGCTGCTGACCGGGCCCTTGGCTTCATGATGCCTGATGCGCCTACAACCATCTCCTTGAAGGAGATGGTTGTAGGCGCAGATTATACCCAATGCGGACCAATCTAAAATGGTATAGGGGAAAACTATGACAAGGACTTGTCGCCGGAACACTCCCGGGGCTCTGTTGACCTTCGTGGGTATGTTCCTTGCGCTTACCCTGGCCCTGGCAGGCTGCGGAGGAGGGGCGCAATCCCCTGCTCAGGCCCCTGCTCAGGCGGTTACGTCGCCGGCCCCACAGACGGGAGTCTCTACCTCGGCAGCGGCGCCCACTACTGCGCCGCCGGCCGCTGCCGCCGATGGCATGTCGTCCAGCTCCGGAACTGCCGCCGAGCCGGCTTCGCCCGCGGCCGCGGCTTCACCGGCGGGCGCGCCCAGCCCTGTGGCCCAGCCGACCCAGGCTCCACCGACCCAGGCTCCGCCGGCTCCTCCCGTCGCTCCAACGGAGCCGGCAGTGGAATACGACACTCTGACCGTTTACTCGGGGCGTTCGCAGACCCTGGTCCATCCGTTGCTGTTGGCCTTCGGCGAATACCTGGGGGTGGATATAGAAGTACGGTACGGCGGCAGTTCGTCAACCGCCGCGACTCTCCTCGAAGAGGGTGACAACACACCGGCGGACGTGGTGTTCCTACAGGACCCCGGTTCACTGGGTAGCCTGGCGGGCGAGGGAATGCTGGGCGAATTGCCCCAGGAGACCCTGGACAAGGTTGACCCCAGGCTGCGGGACCCTAACGGGCGCTGGATTGGAACATCGGGTCGGGCGCGGACCGTTATATACAATACCGACCTGATAGACCCGGCAACGGACCTGCCGGATTCCATCCTCGACTTCACAGACGAGGAATGGAAGGGTAGAGTGGGATGGGCTCCCTGGAACGGCTCCTTCCAGGCCTTCGTCACTGCGTTACGATTGACCAAGGGTGACGACGCAGCAAGGGACTGGCTGGAAGGTATGAGGGACAACGAGGCACGGGACTATCCCAACAATGTCTCTATCGTGCAGGCCGCCGCCAATGGCGAGGTGGAAGTGGGATTCGTCAACCACTACTACCTGGAACGCTTCCTGGCCGAATACGGACCCGACTTCAAGGCCCGCAATTATTACATAGGCAATGGGGATCCGGGGGCGCTGGTCCTGGTGGCCGGCGCCGGTATCCTGGAGGTATCGGACAACCAGCACACCGCCCAGGAGTTCGTGGACTTCCTGCTCTCCGAACCTGCTCAGCAGTATTTCACCTCGGAGATAAAGGAATATCCGGTGGCCGCCGGTGTAGTACCTGAAGGCGATTTGCCTCCAATAGACTCTCTTAATCCTCCCGACGTTGATCTGGGCAACCTGACGGACCTGGAGGGAACACTTGATTTGCTCAGGGATGTGGGCGTTGTGCCGTGATACTGAAGCTGGACTCCCTGGCTGTGTCGAGCCGGATTAAGGAAAACGAGCTGCCGCTCCTGGCGGTGGCTCTTTTCCTTTTACTTGCTACTGCCTACCTATGGTCAGTGGACATACGGGCCACCCGGGGAGCGTCCATTACCGGCGACGAGCCTTTCTACCTGCTGACCACTCAGAGTCTGCTGGCCGACGGCGACTTCGACCTGACGAATCAGTACGAAAGCAGGTCCTACACGTCCTTCTTTGATCATCCGGACGGCCTGTGGTTCCAATCTGTTACGCGGGAAGACGGCAGCCTGCTAAGCCCTCACAATCCAGGGTTGTCCTTTCTGGTTATCCCTGGGTTCGCCCTGGGAGGCCTGCTGGGCGTCCAGGTTCAACTTCTGTTGCTGGCATCCACCACCCTGGCGCTTGCTTTTGTGCTGGCCGACCGGCTGACCGGCCATCGCCTGACCAGCTGGGTAGTAACGCTGGGCGTGGGTTTGACCGCCACTGCCTTCATCTATTCCACGGAAATATATCCGGAATTCCCTGCCGCTCTGGCGTTGATGGTGGCGTTGCTGCTGGTCACCCGGCGGACCCGGCTGGGAGTATCCGACGGGCTGTGGCTGGCCGCTACACTCACCGTCATGTGCTGGCTGGGTATCAAGTACGCGCCCCTGGCCTTGATTGTATCCACCTACTTCCTGCTGAAAACTGACCGGACGGGGCGTATTGCCCTGGTGTCGGCAGGGACTGTGTCAGCAGTGATCTTCGCCGGGATTCACCTTTACCTCTTCGGCGGCCTGACCCCCTACGGCAATAATGCGGTTTATGCCCAGTGGAACACAGTGGAGATTCTGGCGGGACATATTGAATTTGGGGAGAGGTACTACCGGGTGTGGGGCATATTTATAGACCGCCAGTTTGGAGTTGGCCGTTGGGCGCCCCTGCTGCTGGCGGCAGTGCCCGGCCTGGCGCTGCTGGCAGTGGGCAAAGGGGCCATGAAGCTGGTCCTGGCCCTGGCTCTGGCCCAGTTGCTCATGGCAACCTTCGTAGCCATCACGATGATGGGGTGGTGGTTCGCCGGACGCACCATGCTGACGGTCCTGCCCCTGTTCGCCGTGCCCATTACGCTAGTCGCCGCGAGAAGCCCCCTGTGGGGAAGGGTTGGCGTTGCGTTGCTGGGATGCTACTCCCTGGCAATTACCGTGGGTCTGGCCTCGGCCGCCCATGCCGGGGAAGTCACCATCGCCGTGGACCCCTTCGACATGGCCTTCCCACCCTTCCAGGGGCTGGCGGGACTGTTCCCCCTGTACACATTGTGGACTACGGAGACCTGGTGGTTGACCTTCTTCTGGCTGACCCTGGCATTGCTGGCAACCGGAAGCATGGTATGGAAAGACATCTCTTCAAGAGTGGCAAGGGTTAACTTGCGAGAGTGGCGACGACCCCGACGCGCTCTTAACTTTCGCGGCAACACCATCACCTGAACTACGGCCGCGCCAGCCCCTCGCTGGCCAGCAGGCCTTTCATCCCCTGGGCGAAGGGAATCCGGGGCTGCCACCCGATAAGCTCCCTGGCCCTGGAGTTATCGGCAGACTTGCGAAACTCCTCATAATCGCCCCTGGGGTTGGGGAGAATATGCGCTACCGGGCCTCCAATAATGGCAGCTATGTCGTTAACCGACGTTTCTTCTACCGGCCCAATATGCAGCGCGATATGCTGGCCCGTGGGCAGTTCAGCGGCGGCGGCGAGAAGATTGGCCTCGACCACATCGGACACGTGGGTATAACCGCGGGTCTGGTTCCCGTCGCCGTAGATCGTGAGGGGCTCTTTCAGTCGCCGCATATGCAGGAACTTGGGAATTACCAACGGGTATGCACCGCCGGCACGCTGCCGTGGCCCGTACACGTTGAAGTAACGCAGGGAGATAATCCGCATATCGAAGAGCCTGGCGTACATTTCGGCATACCGCTCACCGACCAGCTTCTGCACCGCGTAGGGAGACAGGGGATTGGGTCTCATGTCCTCGCGCATGATGTGGCATTGCCCCTGGTGGCCATAGACGCTGGAAGAGGAGGAATTAACTACCCTGCTGACCCCGTTGAGGCGAGCCGCCTGGAGAACATTGAGGGTTCCGGTGACATTCACATGGTGGGTGCCCACCGGGTCGCTGACCGAGCGCTCCACCCGGGCCCAGGCCGCCGTATGGAATAACCATTCCGCCCCCTTGGTGGCCGATATCAGCATCTCCAGGTCAGTTACGGTTCCCTCCAACAGGGAGACCTGTGGATTCAGGAAGGAATTATCACCGGTAGAAAGGTCGTCCACCACCACTTCGTGCCCGAGTTGGACCAGTCGGTCAGCCAGGTGGGAACCAATAAAGCCACAGCCGCCGGTTACAACACACTTCATTTTTCGGTAGTCCCTTTGAGAAACCTGGGAAGCTCGAATTGCTTGAAATTACGGGAGCGCCAAGCCGGAAGCAATGCCGGTTTATGTTATTAGACTGCCACAGCCGGTGGCGGTTCGGATAATCCTCCTCCCGGGTTCTCTGCAGCTGGATTTTATAGCATTTATTTTCCAACAAAGTATACAGCTAGTCAAACATACTGTTGACACTTAAAACCAATAAGTATATATTAACTCCATACTTACTAATGTCCATTATGCACCTTAGGCAGCATTACAATTTCAACCTTGCTGTGCCGTTCGCGATCCCGTTACCTCCTGTTCGGGAAACGCGGACACAGTCACTGCGGCAGGCGCGCCTTCTCCCACCTCCCCAGAGGAGGCGCGTTTGACCGAATCCAGGACTCCACCCAGCGGAGAGTCTGCCAGATTGATTATTCCTGAACCTCGGAAGTAGATGCGTCAACCCCAGCCCTGGGCGGCGCCCTTAAAGGAGAAATTATGGTACCGGTTTATCCCTATCTCATTCGCCGCAGCAACAGCGGCGACGGCGGAGAGATGCTACTGAGCCTGCGAGACCGCAAAACCGCTATGGTCCTGCAACTTACCATGGACCAGTCCAGGATGCTGGCTGTGGAAATGCGGGGGCTGGCCACCGATCACTGCTCGTTGCACCACCTGGTGATGGCCGTCTCAAAATCCCTGGGGGCCGAGTTATCCCTGGTCATGATCAAGGGCGCGGGACACGGCCAGGTTACCGGGTCCATTCGGCTGGACTGCGAGGACCGCCAACTGGACGTGAACGTGGACGTTGCGGCGGCCCTGGCCATCGCCATGCACCTGGGGCTACCCATTTACATGGAGAGCTCGGCCATCCACGGAGAGGACCAACTGGAGCCCGTTGCAGCCACCCCTGACACGCACGGCCCCTCGCCAATACCGGAGGCATTTCGCGAGGTAATTGAGAATCTGGACCTTCCCACTTCAGCGGAGGGCGAAGATCGAGAAGAGAGGGAGAGCTAATGACCAATAAGGAAGAGTCCCGCGTGGCAAACAGGTTGACCCCGGAATCGGTGGAGATACCCGCTACGGATCTTTCCGTTTACGAGGCCCTCTACCGCCGCCGAATGGCCTGGCGCTTCAAAGATGCTCCTGTTAAGCGGGAGGCCATAAATCGGATGCTGGATACCGCCGTCTGGGCCCCTAACCACAGGCTGACCGAGCCCTGGCGGTTCTTCGTTCTGGAAAAGGACACCGAGGCCCGGCGGCAGGCTGCGGAGGCGGCCTACGAATACTCGTTGGAAGACGGCAACCGGGGCAGGGCTGAGGCCGCCTGCCAAAAGGTTCTGGAGCCTCCCGTTTTGATTTTCGTCTATAGCCAGCCAGGCGACAACGATGGGGTCACCAGGGAAAACTACGCATCCGTTTGTTGCGCCGTTCAGAACATATCCCTGGCCGCCGTGGCCGAAGGTCTGACCGTCACCTGGGAAACGGGACGGATCACACGCAGCCCGGAACTGACGAAAATTCTTGGGTCCGAGAAAGAATGGCAGATGGTGGGCGCCCTCTCAGTCGGCGTTCCCGATGAAGAGCTCAACCCTCCCAGAACACCGGCTGCCGAGTTCACCACCTGGCTGTAGGCCGGTGTATTGCGCGACCCTCAGAGGCTGGATTTTTGGACTGACCGCTTCCAGAGAGAATGGGGCGGGCGCCGGTGAACGCCTCCTCCCAGGCCTTCCTGGCCGCCTTCAGGCTGAAGTGCGGTGACGAAGCGGCACGGGCCTGGCTGCGGGAGATGCAGGCCAACAACATATGAGGGCATCCCGATAACTCGATCATCGTAGCGGCGGCTGCCCGGCGGGAAGTTGACATGGGCTTGGTGACCCGCTCTTAGCTGCAGCCCTTCCTGCAATAAGAAAGCGAGGGGTTCGAAGCCCGCACCCACTTCCACAAGGCTGGAAACCCGGGCGCGACGGCGCCGTCTGCCGGGCCGGGTCCATTTCCTAACTTCGGTATGCCTACTCCGGTTCTTCCACCGCCGCGGAGCCAAACCTGGCGATGAAGAGCCGCTCCACCCTTCCGGTAAAGAGCATAAAGCCTATTGCCGCCAGCCACAGGACAAAGGCCACGCCACTGAAGCGATGCAGATAAGTCAGAGCATCAATCCAAATCAGGAGCATGGCGGCGCCGATGATGACCGACAAGGGCGATATGAACCGCAACGCCCCTCCTGCCATCCACTGGTACCGGGCGGCCACCAGCAAAGCCAGTCCGGCGGCGGTGAAGCCCAGCTTGCCGGTAAACCAGCGAAGGAAGGCGGTAATCTCCGTGAAGGCTCCGGGATCCGCGGAGTTCGTCGCTACCACTGCCAGTACCGCCGCGCCGAGGCCGGACACGGCCGTGAATATGCCTGAGGCCATGAATAGCCACGGGACCATCGGGGTCGCTCGGCGCTGGCGGATTATCCAGGTCGCCAGCAAGAGCCAGGCGCCCGCAAGCAGCGTCACTCCCGACACCAAGCGGGCAATACCGCTCAGGCCGTAGGAAATCCGGCTTTCCGCGATGGCCGGCAGGGATTCCACCAGAGTTGGCTGGTCGGCGTCAGCCATAACGCGGGCAGCCACCATGAGCAACGTAACCACCGCCGTGGCGATCAACAGCAGGCCGGCATAGCGGGCAGCCGAATCGCCCGGCCGTTCCGGAACCGCATTTGAGAAGTTTTGGGGTTCAGGCGCTGATTCCTGCATTTAAAGTTACCCCCGTTTTTCAGGATAGGGCAATATCCAGGCTCTGGGACCAATACCTGGCTGAACGGTTGCCAGGTCTACAGTCGGGTCAATCAGGCGAGCCGCAGGTCTGCCGTTGTAGCTGACGTAGGCATCTGCCCGGACCTGCGCTCGCCCATAACCCTGGTTGGCCAAGTCATCCCTTACCAGGTGGGCCGTGGCCAGTATCAGATCGGGCTGATGGGACATTCGCTCAACCTGCGCCGGTGTCAGGTACTCGTCCGGGTAAACCAGAGTTGCCCTGGCGTCGGGGTCGCTGCTGACCCGGTAAACCACCTGCCCCGTCTTTTCCGTAAGCATCATTCGCCAGGCGAAAGAGTAGCCTTCCTCGGTCCAGCGCACGTTACCGGGGTAGGCATAGTGACGCAGGGGCACAGCCACCTGGATCAGCAGGAATATTGCGGCGGTTGCGATAGCGGCTGTGATCTGCCAGTCCGGGCTTTCGTTTAATGGGGGGCGACGGCGAAACTCCACAGGAGCTTGCCGCAAGTTCACATGCTGCCGCACCCGCTTTATCAACTTCAGCGGCCAGTCGGGAGCGAAGAAAATCAGCGTAACGCCCATCATGATCCAGGGGAACATGCCCAGCGCGGGAAAGAGCAGGGCCGTGGCAAGGTGGAATAACACCAACACCCCATAAGCCCAGGGCCGGGTCCTCCGCCACAACAGCCAGCTTACTATGGTCAGGTCAAAGACTGCTCCTCCCCAACTCATGGCATAGGCTACCCACTCCTCCCGCAACAGGCCGCCTATCAGGGGGACGTCGCCGGCGTTGTACAGCCAGATGCGCAGTGGTTGGGCATGGAACAGCCAGTCGGGATTCAGCTTGGCCAGGCCCCCGAACACGTAAACCAGGCCAACCTGGGCCATCAGCAACCACAGGATGCCCCTGGGTATCACTGGCGAGTCGTGGGCCTTGGGGCTTCCTAGCGCGTCAAGGGAAGCCACCCGGTTCAGGGGCAGGAAAATCATGATGAAGCTGAGCAGGCTGACCAGGTAGTAGTGGTTGAGGTAGGTAGTCCGGTCAATCAGCTCAACATAGGTGAAAAGGAGAAAGAAGGCAGTAATGGACAACCGGTAGCGGTATCCCAGCATTACGCCCAGGCAGGCCAGGCCCAACAGCGCAAAGTGCAGGTACATTCCCCAGGCGGGCCAGGCCTGCACCCAACTGAACCCGTAGTAGCTGAAGTGGTGGACCGGTTCCAGGTAAAGCTGGGAAATCCACCCATTTAAGGCAAAACGGACAACTGCCACCAGCCCAAGAAGGCCGAAAACGATACGGAATGCAGCCGCCGAATAGGGCGAAACCGGGTGCAGGACGGACCTGATTAGACGACTGGTCAGCCTCTCAAAGCCCCCGGGGACGCGGCCAAGGGCCAGGGATGCAATGGAAGTGGCTTGGGCAGACAAGGGCAACGCCTTTTTACCGCAGGGTGTCGCCGTCGGTGTCGGAGAAGCCTACCGACACTCCCAGCAGGCTGACCACCTCGGTGGCCAGGGTCAACTGTATATCGGCAAGCCGGTCGTAGAGAGCATGTACCTGCTCGGGCCGCTCTTCAATGGCGACCCTCAGTGGTCCATCCACATCATCAACGGCTTTGATGGCAGCTGCCAGTTGCTCCCTCAGGCGCTGGTCCGTCTCCTCGGACAGGGGCCGGACCAAGTCCGAAATGCCGAGGGAATCGGCTCCTGACCCCTCGTAAACCCTCTGCATGCCAATCAGCTCATTTCGCAGGTCGGCCAGGCCATTGTCCGCGGCATTGCCCGGAATAGCGGTCAAGTCGGTTCCGTCGCCCCGGAGCCCCAGGGCCGTGGCCATGCGCATGTGAACAATGTCCCTGATCAGAAATACCTGGGTACGGACCACTTCCTCCACCGCGTCGCCCGAAACAAGGGACAGGCTTGCCCGGTCAGTAAAGTAGTCCCGGTAAGGGGTTCCCAGTTCGCCGCCCTCGGTCCAGTCAGCGAAGATTGCCTCCGTTTCTTCGCGACCAAGCTGGGTCAAGGCAATAAGATATTGGCAATACCCAAGGGAACCGGAGACCGTCGCCACGGCATCATCGCGGAACAAGAGGTGCTCGATGGAGCCGAAACCCCGGCGGCTGGCCGAGTAGGAGTTCCGGACCTGGTCGGCGTCTGTGGAGAAGCCAGTGTCGGCTACGGACTCGTCAATTGCCGCTGTATCGGTGGGGGACCAGTCCAGCAGGCTTTCGGACCGCCGGTCCATCACCGGCCCGAAGGACATTGCGCTGGTCTGAAGCCAGGAAGCGCGAGCCGAGCGCCACGCCTGACGCGTGTCCTCCAGCGCCGCTTCCGAGGGAGCACTGCAGAGGGCGGTCGCTTTACTGTCCAGCTCCGCGGAGTCGCCAGCCAGCTGCCGGTATGCCGGCGCCACCACCTCGTCCGTCAGGTCGATTAAGACTTCCTTGTCGGAAGGTGCGCCGCCCAGGCACGCCGCGGCGGCCAGCAGCAAGGCCGCCAGGATGGGAGCCAATCTTACCGCAGCATGCAGCAATTTAGAGGGAACCAAGGAATTTAAGAAGAGCATTTCTTTCTTCGAGAGTTAGGCCCATAAAGTTGTCGCGGGACTCTTTAGCTTCGCCGTCGTGCCAGAGAATAGCTTCTTCCAGGCTGCGGGCCCTGCCGTCGTGCAAGAAGAAGGTGTGCCCATTTACGACTTCAACCAGTCCAATGCCCCACAGGGGCGGCGTACGCCACTCGGTACCGCTCGCCAACCCGTCAGGCCGGTGGTCGGCCAGCCCCTCTCCCATGTCGTGCAACAGCAGGTCGGTATAAGGATAGATTACCTGTCCCCGCAGAGGTTCCAAAGGGTGAGTGTTTCCGGTTTCGTGCCTGGGGGTGTGGCAGGCCGAACACTGGGACTGGACGAACAGCCTCGCCCCCTGTTTGACCTCATCGTCTTCAGTATTCCGCATAGCGGGAACGGCAAGGGTCTGCGTGTATATAGTCACCTTCTCCAGGCGGGCCTCCGTCAATTCGGGCTCGCCGCCGTTGGGGGCCTGGGCGCAGGCTGATTGGGCTTGGGGACAATTCTGATCGGGCAGCAGGCTGGAGGTGATTCCGATGTCTCCCAGGAATGCGCCCGCAGCCTGCTGCTCCACCGTGGGCTGGTTGGCCTTCCAGCCAAAACGCCCGAGGGACAACTTATCATTGCGGATATCCCAGACATAGTTGGCGCGGCCTGAGATGCCGTCGTTATTGGCGTCATCCGGGTCTGCCAAGGCCAACATATCCTCCCCGGGTATGGCTTCCAGCAGGCCCATCCCGATGGTGGACGGGGCGATACGGGGCGAAATCATCACCTCCGGGTGGACCAGTCCAAAGGCCGGGTCTTCAATGCCGTACGTGGGACGACGCAGACTGTATTCCGTTCCGTCAGGGTAATTGCCGGAGATGTCCGTGTAGATAATCCCTATCCGGCCCTCCGGCGGAACCCCCAGGATGGAGCGGTCCTGCAACTGGTCGCCGTAAACGGGCTCGGCAACGGGGCCGTCGGGTCCCGGAATGCTCAATCTCAGCAGCAGGCCCCTCACCGGGTCCTCCGCATTCTCCGGAGGCCGGGCTCGACCATCGTGGCTGTGGCAGGAGGAACAGGACAGGGCGTTCATCGTGGGTCCCAGCCCGTCTCTGGCCTTGGTGCTGGCCGGGGCAGTGACCCAGTTCTGCTCAAAAAAGCTGTCTCCCACCTCAAAGGCCCGGCGCAACGGCGTGTCCAAATTGCGGGCGGAGAGTTCGAAGGCGCTCTTGCCATCCGTGAAGGCCGTGGTATCTCCACCCAGGCGCTCGTCATACACTTCCCGCAGGTCAATGCCCCGCTGATAGAATTGGCAACCCATCACAAGGATAGTCAAGACCGCCAGCAGCAAGGCTGCCGACGGTCTGGCCAGATGTTTCAGGATCGGGCAGGGACGGGGCATAGCGAGGTTTCTAGCTGACGCTTATGGTAATTCCCACTCCCTGGGCCGCGCTGACGATAGTGTCAGTCTGGGCCTCGAGAGCCTCAATAGTCTCCAGGACTGCCCGGCGATTGGGGGCGGCATCGGATATACCCTCCAGCAACGCGCCGTCGAAGGGGGCAGGAATGGAGCGGGCCAGGTAAACTGAGCGGTTTATCTCAGCCGCAAGCCTATCGGCCAGCGCCTGGTCCTGCGCCGCTATCAATTCCCTGATACCGGGGCCGGAGACTGAACCATAGTCCCCAAAGTACACCCGCTGGATTCCGGCGGCGTTTGCCACTATGTCCGAGATCGTGTTATCCGAGAAGCACGAGTGTTCGTCTTCCTGGGACCGGGCATCGTAGGCCACGGTCATGCGCTCACCGGCAAGTTCGCCACGGCTCATTTCGCCGATTCCGGTAATGATGTCGGTGATGGCATCATCGGAGTCCTTGGAGACGAACTGAGCCCGGTAGTTGCTCTGACCGGGAGCCCAGGCGTTCACCATGTCCTGGAGGTGGGACAGAAGCAGGTCGGATGAGACCGCCAGGTAGGTAGCGCGGCGGTCCGCGTTGTCCGCGGTAGTGTAGTCGGAGACGGGGCGATAGCCGGGGCCGTCCTCATTCAGGTCCTGCCCCCACAGCAGGAACTCGATGGCGTGCCAGCCCGTGGAGATATTCGCCTCGCCGCCCTCTTCGTTGAGGGATACCAACAGGTCGGCGTCAATAGTCGGATACTCTTCCGGCATATTGATTATGCCGGAGTTCGCGTTGCCTTCCACGTAGTCCACGTAGGACTCGTCCATGGGCCAGGCATTGATCAACCCTTCGGGGCCATCGGCTTCGTTATCGATGGGACCTTCGTAGAACCGGTAAATCTCGGTCACTCCGTAATCGTCCCGGGCCAAAAGCCAAGCCCGCTTGGCGGCATCCAGGCGAACCTGAGAAGGCTCCGCCAGGAAGTTATCTATTGCCACATCCATGGCCTGTGCGGAAGCCAGGCTGCGGGAATAGGACGCATGAGCGCCGGATGCGTAATTCTCGACCACCGAGGTTTTCAGTTCATCGGTGGGTCCCCGGGAAGCGCAGGCGGCCAATGAAGCCAGCGCCAGCAGGGTTACTGCCAGTGTTATAAGGACCTTTTTTGCCATGACAACCATGTTCAACTCCTTTACCTCGTTTAACCTGAATCTACATACCCAGGCACGCAAAACCTGGATTTTCATACACCGCTATAACGATGCCAGTAAATACCATGGCCAGCTCGGATACAGTCCAAAGACCTCTCCGCTTCAAATCCTGGACGCATCAATTCGGTTAACATCACATAGCACAGTTGGCATATCAATTTCTATTGTGAATGTAAAAATATATCATTTATCATTAGTGCAAGAATCTTAAACAGTATATGCACTATTGTCAATGGCATATTGACACATGCTTAATTCAGTGTTTTAACTAACTGTTCTTTGTCGTCTTAACTTTTAGATAGACTAATTGGGCATACTCGCTGTTCGGGACATAGGGAAGAAAGGCTCTTGGCCGCCCAGCGTGCAGTAATGGACGAGGCCTGTGGTGGGCCCGGAATTTCGGACCGGTAGCAAAGTGAGAGTCCCGCTCCTGAACCGAGGGCAGCGTTGCTGTGGGAAGGAGCAGCAAATGTCACAAGGACGCAGGAAACACACCGGCTTTCAAGGCAAGGGTGGCGCCTGAGGCGTTGAAGGGCCAGGAGGTCGCGCCGTGAATGCTAACCCTTTGGCTCGTGCAGGGTGTGGTTTGCGCGTTAACGCCGGGCGTAATTATCCCGACAATGATCTCTATGCCGGTCAGGTCCAGATTGTCCAGAGAGGATCCCAGAGATGACCCCAGGGGGCAGGCGGCGCCGGGGAAACCCATCCTTACCTCCGGCCGCGCTCCCGCTTCTTCCAGGGCCGATGCGGGAAGCAGAGTGGACACCGTAGCTTCGGTATGGAGTTCGTCGAAGAACAGCATGTGGTGCTGGCCAGTCCGTCGGTCGAACGGGTTGCCGGAGACCGGTCCATGCCGCTCTTGTCCGGTGTTAGAGGGATTCTGCGTCGGCTTTTCGACCATGGCTGAAGCCGGGTAGGTATTGCCGACGCCATGAACACAGGGACGGAAGCGGATTGACAAGCGCCGAAGACCGGCAATAAGCTCCAACTACCCTGTTCGGAACCTGCCGGTTGGCCGATATGGAGAGTGCCGGTTTATAATCGGAAAAATCCCGGCACGTCCTGTTCTCAGCGGAATCAGTTGAAGCCAGGAAATCCTGTGTTAGAAGAAGAAATATTTGGGAATTATATACTTGATTACCCAAAACCCTTGACTTTGCCCGCCCGTTTGGGT
>VXOH01000117.1 GCA_009840135.1 Chloroflexota bacterium
TTTCCGTGGGGGAGGGTGGGAAATTCCGCTTGTCGGTGCCCCTGTCTCCCGGGGTCAACATCCTGGATGTCTTCGTCATAAACCCCGACGGACAACGCCAGGGACGAACCCTGACCGTAACATATCTGCCGCTGGAACCCTTCTTCCTGACCATAACCCAGCCACGGGAACAGGACAGGACCGTAACCACCGACACCGTCCGCCTGTGGGGGCGTACCGCTCCGGATGCCACCCTGACCGTTAACGGAATAGCCATACCCCTGGACCAGCACGGGATATTCTCCACCACCATAACCCTGAACCCGGGCGGCAACAGCATTAACGTAATTGCCACCAGTTCAACGGACGACATCCTCCAGGAAACCCTGGAGATCATTTACGAAGACCAGCAATAGAAGTCATTTCAAGATTCCTTCCTCCTTCACGGGGGAAGGTGAGGATGGGGGGTGACTTCCGAAACATTCATGCTCCTTCCGCAGGGAAATACTTCCCACCAGGATTCTTAAAACGGGTTCCAGGGCCCGCAGCCAATCGCCTCTGCCCCGATAGCGAGGCCGGAGGCCCGGTGAAGGTCCAGGCAAGAGCCCAGGTGATGGCTCAGGAAAAGGTTCGCCAACCTGATTTCCCACCGACGGCAAGCGATGCCCCTTGCATGGCAGGCATTAACGATTGCGCTGCCCTTCCCGTTCCTTCCCGTTACTTCGCGCCTATTCGTAGATTTATTGTGCTAGAATCTCCTCAAAACCGTTCCGAAGGAGATAGCTATGACGGGCCTCGCCGACAATATGTACTTTGGAATCTTCCTGGCGCCCTTCCACCGGGTGGGCGAGAACCCAACCCTGGCCCTGGAACGGGACCTGGAACTGCTGGAGTGGCTGGACGCCCTGGGCTACGAGGAGGCCTGGATCGGCGAGCATCACAGCGGCGGATGGGAGACCATCGCCTCGCCCGAGGTTTTCATTGCCACCGCCGCCGGGCGCACCAGCCGCCTGCGCCTTGGCACCGGCGTGGTCAGCCTGCCCTACCACAATCCCTACATGGTGGCCAACCGCATGGTACTGCTGGACCACCTGACCCGCGGCAGGGTGATGCTGGGCGTAGGCCCCGGCTCCCTGGCCTCCGACGCCTACATGTTCTGCATTGACCCGGAACGCCAGCGGGAAATGATGGACGAATCCCTGGAAGTCATCATCCAGCTTTTTGAGGGCAAGGAACCGGTAACCTGCGAGACCGACTGGTTCAAACTGCGGGAAGCCTCTTTGCAGCTGCGCCCGTACCAGAAACCCTACCTGCCCGTAACCGTCGCTTCGGTGCAGTCTCCGGCGGGGGTGTTCGTAGCCGGCAAGCACGGCGCGGGAGTCCTGTCCCTCAGCGTGCCCCGTTCCATGATCCGGCAGACCACCCTCAAGGACCAGTGGGACATCGCCGAGGAGTCGGCCAGAGAACATGGCAAGGAGGTCCACCGCAGCGAGTGGCGCCTGTCGGTGCCCGTTCACCTGTCGGAGACCCGGGAGGAGGCCTTTGAACAGGTGCGCGTGGGAGCCGGCCGGGTGGTAACCGAATACACCGGAGGCACAAACGGTCATCCCATCCCCGACGTGCCGCAGAACGAAATCGTGGACCACATGGTGGACGCCGGCCAGTGGATTGTCGGCACTCCCGACGACGCCATTGCCGCCATAGAGCGATTCCAGGAAGCCAGCGGCGGCTTCGGCGGTCTGCTGGTGCGGGCCGAAGACTGGACCACTCGGGAGAACCTGTTCCACAGCTACGAGCTGTTCGCGCGATACGTAATGCCCCGCTTCCAGGGCAGCCTGTCGGGCATTGAGGAGTCCAACACCCGCTTCTCGGCCATGCGCGAGTTCCTGCAGGGCAACCGCCGGGCGGGGTTGCAGCGGGCCACGGATAGTTATTTGGCGCGGGCGCGGTAGGTCCCTCACCCCCGGCCCCTCTCCCAGAGGGAGAGGGGTGATTCTCTAATACGCACACTTAAGCCGGTTGTTTAGCAGCCGGCTTTTCTCTATAGTAACCCCCGTCACAGTTACCTCGAAACTCCACCTTCGGTAGAGTCGGTGGGGAATGTCCATTGGCATGAAGGCATACAGATAGCCTTTCATGCCCCCTTGTCGGATAAACCGTTGGGTCGGGGTAACTGTGACAAGCTGCCTGTATCCAATGCCACAAGGGGGTTCCTCGTGTTTCAGCTTTTTCAGGAAAACGTCACTGTTGCGTCTAGTGTAGTTATTGTCGTACTTATGCTGTCCGTCGCTTGCAGCCCGGTTGCCCCAGCCGCTACTCAGACACCTTTGCCCACTTACACGCCTTATCCGACAGCAACGCCTCGCCCCACGTATACGCCGTTTCCAACCCCGACCATGGCGCCGACTGTAACCCCTACAGCTACGCCAGAGCCGACTGCTACCCCTATACCGGCACCTATGCCTGTAGCCACTCCAAGGCCTACCCCGGAACCGACCGCGACGCCTACACCGACCACGGTACCGACTGTAACACCTAATCCGAAGCCTTCCACTGGAAACTGGGAGTTGTTTGAAGAAAAGGATGCCATTAGCGGTACCTATAGCATAGGTATTGGTATAGTGGCCACGGAAAGCACGCTGGAATGGCCTTACGACAATCCTTACCTATATGTTTCTTGCTTTGGTGCATCCGGTGATAATCCCCTATTTGCTATTGTAATCTCCTGGCATGAGTACTTGGGCAACGAAAATCCCGAGGTCAGTTGGAGGTTGAATGAAGAATCTGCTTCAACGGAAAGATGGTTTTTGGTTGGTGATGATGGAGTTCGAACTACCGAGCCAAGACAATTGGTTCTAGACCTACTTCGAGCGGACAAAATCACTGCTAGGGTCCATCGTGATTTCTCCGACTCACTAACGGCCATGTGGCTAGTGGAAGGGTTTGCCGAGGCTTACAAGCCGGTTGAAGAGGCGTGTGGGCAGTAGCGTGAGAGATAGTATGTAAAGGACCAATGGTTTACCCTTGAAGTTGTAGCATGTTCCAGCTCTTGCGATACTTTATGCAAGCCGTAGGGTGGAGGTGAAGAATGACAAGCGGAAATACGTGGCAAAGGCACGACGTCCTTGGCAGGGTCCTTGTTATTCTGCGTGGTCAGAGGAATCCGAGAGACCCGGATCTTCGCGATGGCTACCCCTTTCTTTCGTCCTATCAGTTGGCAATAATTTTGGACGATAGCCACCCTGAAATTCGGCAGGAGCTTGGCTTGCCAGTTGCCGGGTCAGCACCAGGACAACAGAACCGTGGTAGTTTGGCCCAATACTTGGCGGGACAACTGTCAAGCCTGCTGGCGAATCGTCATCGCGATGAACGAATTAACCACATAGAAAGGGCGTTCTTATCGGGCCATCACTGCAAAATGAGCTTCAAAAATAATGAGGAAGTCTTTGAATCGACTTCATACCCACTGTCGATGTTTCGGTATTGGCCGCAGCGGTAGGGTGTATGTTGTTCTCGCAGAAAGGCCCAAGCATCAAGAAGAATGACGGCACATTCTCCCAGGAAGAATGGGACCTGCTTGAGGAACTGGAAAAGATGCCCGAGGAAGAAATTGACACCGACGACATTCCGGAAGTCCTCGAAGTTGTGGAGCCCAGGCGAGGGGCATACTACGATGCCTCACCCCGCTCAAACGCGAAGACCGCGCAAAACTAACGGTGGTTTACCAGTTAATCACATCGCCGTCGCCTAAACCGGCTCTATGCCGTGTCGCCGCAGTTGCTCCTCCAGTTCCCTGGCACGCGCTTCAGCCTGGCCGGCCCTTTCCGCGTAGCCCCTGGCAGCTAGAGCATAATCCTCGGCAGTTAGAACATACCGTGCATTGGCCGGGTCATACCAGCGCAACTTTCCCTGCTCCCACCGCAGGCACAGGTTCAGGACCGGGCTGCAACCTTCCAGCGCTCCCTCCTCCAGGGCGCTGATGGGCATGGGCTCGTAGCTTCCCCCCACCAGCCGGTCCCCGGCCAGCTTTACCACGTTAGGTGAATCCTCCTCGTCGAACCGCCAATACTCCAGAACTCCCATCCGGGCGTAATCGTCCCGCTTCCTGCCCACATCCTCCCTGCGGGTGCTGGGCGAACCAACCTCCAGGATGAAGTCCGGGGACTTGCCCTGGTCGGCAATTACATACCCGTTCTGGCGCTCCATAAGGGCAACATTGGCATTGAAGGCGATTAGCAGGTCAGGGATGCGGCGTTCCGACGGGGGGAGGTCCAGCCGATCCACCAGGTACCTCTCACCCATGAATACGGCATCCGCCGGTTCGCCAAAGTGCATGAAGAGGTCTCGCACAATGCCGGTAAAGGCAAGGTGCTTGAAACTGGTCATTGCTGCCTTCTCGCTGTCAGTAATGTCCGGGAGGGCGGTAACGTCCGGCTCAACCTTAACCTTGGCGGCCTTTTGAGGCGTGGTCATCGAAAGCCTCCTGGATTGAGGTCGGGCGCAACAATGCGACCCTTCCAGCGCTCAGTCAGTGTGTGGTGGATTATAGCATTTGAGGATTACGTGCCGTATCCGCAAACGCCATAAGCCTGTCTCCCAATTGGTACACTCCCTTGAATAATGCTAGAATGGCCCGGCTTCAGCCTGCATTGAAACGGAGGTTTACCCATGAAATTCATCCGACTGTACACTGGCGATGATGGCCATACCCACATTGAGGAGCTGGACTGGGAGTCCCGCCCCGACTTTACCAACCTTCACCATGCCCAGGGCGTGGTGTTCCGCGCCGCCGAGGTGGGCCGGTTCAGCGACTGGCACGTGGCACCCCGCCGCCAGTACGTGATTACCCTGTCGGGCGAGGGCGAAATCGGCCTGCGGGACGGAACCAAGTACCGCCTGGGCCCCGGCGACGTCAACCTGGCCGAAGACACCACCGGCGACGGCCACACCACCGCCGTGGTCAGCGATACCCCAAGGGTGACGGTTACCATCCACCTGGAGGACTAGACACCCGACACCTGGAAATTGCCGGCGCAGACAAGACTGCGCCGGTTTTTCTTATCCGGCTTTGGAGGGCAAGCTCATGGCGGTTACCCGACTGGAAGTCCACTCCATCCGACCCTTTGCCGGCGGCGCCGTCTTTGGCGACACCGGCCCCTACCGGCAAATTGACGGCATTGTCCATTTGGCTGTTGACCCCGACCATCCCGCCAACGAAGTCATCACCGACATCAAGCTGGCGCCCCGGGATGCGGCGGGCCGGGTCCACTGCTCCGCCGACTTCACCATACTGCAGCCGGAGGATACATCCCGGGGTAGCCACCGCATCGTCTTTGACGTGGTGAACCGGGGCAACCCAACCGTTTTGACCAACCTGAACAGCGCGGGGCAGCGACTGGGCGCGGGCAACGGTTTCCTGATGCGCCACGGCTACACGGTCGTCTGGTGCGGCTGGCAGTACGACGTGCCGCCGGACGCGGCGGGCCTGGTAAAGGCTTACGTCCCGGAGGCTTTAAACCCCGATGGGTCGCCCATATCGGGACGGATTTCCGTAGCCTTCCAGCCCCACCGTAAGATTTATACCAATTCCCTGGCTGATCGGCTGCACAAGCCCCATCCGGCTGCGGATATCAACGATCCCGAAGCCACCCTGGTGGTGCGCGACTTCCAGGACGGGCCAGCCCATGCTATTCCTCGAGACCAGTGGTGCTTCGCCCGTCTGGACGGCGAGGAAATCGTGGCCGACAGCCGTTACGTCTATTTCCCTGGAGGCTTTCAGCCGGGCAAGGTTTACGAAATCACCTACGCCACCACCGGCGCTGACGTGGTAGGCATGGGAATGCTGGCCCCTCGGGACCTGGTTTCCTTCCTGCGCTACGGTTCGGCGGAGGCGGGCAACCCCTGCGCCGGCGACATTGAGCACGCCTTTACCTTTGGCCGCTCCCAGTCCGGCGGCTTCCTGCGCCGTTTTCTCTATTGCGGCCTGACCCAGGACGAGCAGGGCCGTCCCGTCTTCGAGGGGCTGATCCCCCTGGTGGCGGGCAGCGGTCGCGGCGAGATGAACCAGCGTTTTGGGCAGCCCTCCACACCGGCGCGCCCCTCGGCGGGGCGCAGCTTCCCCTTCCACGACACCCTGCAGACGGACCCGGACACGGGCCGCACCGACGCTCTTCTGGCCAGGCTGGACGCCACTGGCAATACTCCCAGGATTCTGCTGACCAACACCTCGGCGGAGTACTGGAGCGGCCACGCTTCCTTAATTCACACCACCATGGACGGTACCGCCGACCTCCCGCACTCCGAGAACCTGCGCATCTACCTGTACGCTGGCACCCAGCACGGCCCGGGCCAGCTTAACCTTTTCGACGTGGATGTGCGGGAAGGCCCCCGGGGACAGCAACTGGACAACTCGGTGGACTACCGCCCCCTACTGCGGGCGGCCCTGAAGAACGTGGATCAATGGGTGACAGACGGGGAGGAACCGCCGGCCAGTAGCCACCCGCGACTGGACGACGGCACCGCTGTCCCCGCACCCGAACTGGAAGCGACCTTCCGGTCCCTCCCCGGCGTAAATTTCCCCGAGGTACACAAATCCCTGTTCCGGACCAACTTCGGTCCGAAAGCCCACGACGGTTTGGTAGAGCCCGCCCCGGTCAGCGGTGAGCCGTATCCCAACTATGTACCCAGGGTGGACTCCGACGGCAATGAAATAGCCGGCATACGCCTGCCGGACCTGTCCGTTCCCCTGGCCACCTATTCCGGCTGGAATCTGCGTCATCCCGACAGCGGCGCCCCAGGGCAGATAATGCCCCAGATCGGGTCAACTATTCCCTTCCCGGCCACCCGCGAGGACCGGGAGGCCACCGGGGACCCGCGCCTCTCAATTGAAGAGCGGTATGCTTCCAGGGAGGACTACCTGGACCGGGTGCGGCGGGAGGCTCAAGCCCTCATGGATGCCAGGTATATGCTGGCCGAGGACGTGGGAACGGTATCCGAACAGGCCGCCCAGCGCTACGATTCCCTGGTTGCCATGCGGGCCGAGGTTCCGGCGGCCACGGATGATGATTAGGAAGTGCCCTCTCCTGACCGGGACTTTGGTAGGGGCTGCCCTTGTGGCTGCCCTGATTCAGGCCGGCAATTACTACCCCGAAGTTCGTTCTTCCGTGCGTAGCATGGCGCAAATTTGGTATGCTAGTCGTTGAACATTAGTCGGCGAGAAGAACCATGACAAGAATCATCAAAGCCCGGTTCGCCAATGGAGTGCTCACCCCACTGGAGCCCCTTGACATGGGGGAGGAAACCGAGGTGATGCTCACCATCGAAGAACTCCCCGCTCCGCCTGTTGATGAGCCCCGGCGACCCTTCCGGGTCAAGCCATTTCCGGGTGGATTTGCGCCGGGGTTTGACCCCACCAAATTGAAAGATTTGCTTTGTGAAATGGACGATGAGGAGTTCTGGAGGAAGCACAACTCTTGATCGTGCCCGACATAAACCTGCTCGTCTATGTGTACAAGGATGAAGTCCCTTTCCACGACGTAGCGCTGGGATGGTGGGAGTCCTTGATTAACGGGCAAGAAACCATAGGAATACCTTGGGCTGTCGCCACCGGCTTTATTAGGGTTATAGCAAATCCCAGGGCTATGGGAACTCCCGTGCCACCGAGGCAATCAATTGAAGTGGTGAGACAGTGGTTCAGCTACGAACACATCCGCCCGCTGAACCCCGGCCCCCAGCACATATACTATCTTGGGGAGACTTTGTCGGCCACCGGAAGCTCCGCCACAATGGCAGCGGCCAATCGGGTGCCCGACGCCCACATAGCGGCGCTGGCAATTGAGCATGATGCGGAGGTCCATACGGGCGATGAGGGCTTCCGGAGATACCGGGGATTGCGCTGGCGCAACCCCTTAATTTGACATGGGATTCTTGAGCCGGTTGCCGCGTAAGCAAGCAATTTCAGGTACAGGGCCTGGCCAACTTCGGCCGCAACGACTACGGGGCAGGCTTGCAGCCTGCCCCTGTTACTTTTGCCGGTTGTCTGCCTGTCCAGACCTACAAATTGCGCGCCGGCGTAACGTACCCACCCAGCTTTTTGTAAATCTGGATGCGGCTGCGCTGGGTGTCCAGGATCAGCAGACGGTTGTTGGGGACGTCGAAGGCCACGGCACGGGGCATGCGAAGCCGCCACTCCGCGCGGAAATCCTTGACCTCGCGGCGGCGTTTCATGGCTTCGGGGTTGGTCTGTACTATCATCCGGGACCACGTGGTCAACTGCTGGGCGTCGCCGATGAAGCTGGTGAAAAACTTGCCAGAGGCGTCGTAGGCCTGGACCCGGTCGTTGCCCCAGTCGCAAACGTAAACATCGCCATCGGGGTCAACGGTTACGTCCGAAGGATGGTTCAGTTCGCCGCGGCCCTCTCCCTGGCTGCCGAACTGGGCGACAAACTCACCCTGGGCAGTCAGCTTCTGGACGCGGTGGTTGTTGGTGTCCACCACGTAGATATATCCGTCCTGGTCCAGGGTGATACCCCAGGGAGTGTTGAACTGGCCCTCGCCGTCGCCGGGGCCGCCGAACCTGGACAGAAACCGGCCATCGGAGGAAAACTTCTGCACCCGGTGGTTACGGCTGTCCACCACGTACAGGTTGTCGTCCGCATCCATAGCCAGGCCGGAGGGACCGTCAAACTCGCCGTCTCCCGTTCCGACCGTTCCCCAGTCCCGCAGCAGGTTGCCCTCGGTGTCGTAAACATTGACGCGGTTCATCCACTCGTCGCTGACGTAGATGTTGTCCTGCGAATCCAGGGCCAGGCCGGTGGGCCAGATGAGCTGGCCGCGCTCACTGCCATTCTGCCCGAACTCCTTGATGAACTCTTCCTCTCCCGATTGCAGGCCCACGTCGAACTTGGTAACCCGCGCCCCACGGGCCGTGCGGTCCCAGGGAACAGCGGTGATGGCCTCGCCACCTCGACTGAGAACGTAAACCAGGTTATCGGAACTGAAGGCCAGGGCGTTGCCGGAGTTGAAACCGGCGCCTACCCCGCCGCGACCCATGGCATGGCTGAAGTCGTAGGTCCGGCCCGCTACCGTTCGCGTTACCATATCAGTCTTTGCCTCCCTTAACTGAAGAACCTCTGGGCAATTCCCTGCCCCCTTGATGGGGGCACGTTAGGATGGGGGTGATAGCCAGCCTGATACCTGTTCCCCCTCACCCTAACCCTCTCCCTCTGGGAGAGGGGACTTTTGTGATAGTTTCTTATTGCACTCTTCCTAAGTCAAAGGGCCAGCGCCTTTACAGGTCTGCTGGCCCTCGTTGTCTTGCCTCTTGTGGTTCTTAGAGGAACTTGGGCTTCTCGAACTCGCCCTTGACTATGGGCTTGGAGTCCAGGCCCAGCCAGTCTTCCAGGACGGTGGAGTAGAAGCCGCGGAAGTCCAGGTTGGGGACCAGATCGCCCTGCTGCAGGTCCTCGGCCTTGCGGGACGGGTACTCACCGTAGAAGCCGCCCTTGACCGGGGTACCCAGGGCGAAGGCCGCGCCGGCGGCGCCGTGGTCCGTGCCGGAGCCGTTGTCATGCACGCGGCGGCCGAACTCGGAGAACATGATCATGATCACGTTGTCGTCGGCATCGTGCTCCTTCAAGTCGGCGAAGAAGTCGCTGACCCCGGCGCATACATCGTTCCACAGGCCGGCGTGCATGCCGGGCTGGTTGGCGTGGGAGTCAAAGCTGCCGTAGTCGCAGTAGAAGATGCGAGTGCCCAGGTCGGCCAGGTGAATGCGGGCGATATCCTTGAGCTTGCGGGCAATGGGATTGTCGGCGTACTCGACGGTGGAGGAGTACATGCCCGGGGCAACCTTCAGGATGTCGGCGCCTTTCATGGCCTCCAGGCCGGTCTCGCCCAGGTACTCCATGACCGCGCCGGAGCCGATGGTGGGGGTGTACATCTGGGAGAAGCGGTCAAGAATCTTCAACCGCTGCTCCTGGCTGGAGATGCCGGTGAGCAGCCCGTAGCTGTCCAGGCTATCCACGGCGGCCACGGGAACGCCGGCCACCGACACGGCCCGGAACATGCTGGGGCCCATGCTTACGGTGGTAACCACGTTCTCCTTGTGGGGGTCAATTTCGCGGGTGGCCAGACCCAGCCAGCCCTCGGTGCCCAGCTTGTCCGGCTCGCAGGTGTGCCAGATATCCATGGAGCGGAAATGGGAGCGCGGGGAGTCGGGATAGCCGACGCCGTGGACGATGGCCAGGTTGCCCTGGTTAAACATCTCTTCCATCACTCGAAGGCTGGGGTGGAAGCCCAGTTCGTCGTTGATGCGGATTATGTCTTCGTCGGCAATGCCGACGGCGGGACGGTTGTCCCGATAAAGGGGGTCGGTGTACGGGATGACTGTGTTCATGTAGTCGTTCCCGCCGGAAAGCTGCAATACAACCAATACCGGGTCTTTCTTGTTACTGGTCATCTCCTAACTCCTTTAATTGCCCACAAGGGAACAAATAAACCGCTGTCTCTCTTTGTTCCCTCTCCCCCGGTGGGAGAGGGTTAGGGTGAGGGGGATGAATCGTTGGCAAGCTGTCACCCCCAATCCTGACCTTCCCCCGTCAAGGGGGAAGGGACTATTTCAAGGTTCTCTCAAGCATACTGGTATTCACGCAAAGATACAACCAACTGGAGCATTTCGCCGACACGGTCCCTGGCCTCAACGTCGTCGCTCCAGTTCAACGCACCCTTCTCGCGGGCGTGGTTAACCAACTGCTGCCGGTTGTCGTCCTGGGCCTGCAGGGGGCCCAGCAGGTCCAGGCAGGCATCAACAAGCTCCTCAGGCTCCAGGTCGCCCCGGGACTTGAGCCGGTTGACGATGGCCTGGATTCCAGGCCTGGTGGTATCGCCCACCATATCGGCGGAGAAGTTGATGCGCTTCATAAGGGTGCCGCTGTTAATCCACTCGGCGCCGGTGTGCCAGCCCTCCACGCTGGGAGGGTTGAGCAGTTCCTGGCCCATGTAGCCGGCTTCCTTGGACAGGTTGCCGATGCCGGGGGCGGGGAACTTGTAGCCGCCCACCAGGCGCAGGGTTCCTACCAGCACCTCGGCGGGGCTCTTGATCTTGGCAAAGCGGGCTTCCCTGAAGAAGTCCGATGTGAACAACACCCGCAGCACTTCCTTCATATCATAGCCCGATTCGGTGAAAGTGCGGGCCAGCAGGTCAATGGCTTCGGGGTCGTTGGGCGGCGTCACCGACCAGGCCGGAACCTGGGGTTCTTCCGCCACGAAGAAGTTGTAAAGGTGGCGGGCAATGAACCTGGCGGTGGCCGGCTGGGCGCAGACTATGTCAATGATGTCCTCGCCGTTGAAGTTGCCGGTGTGACCGAGGAAGGTTTTGTCGCCTTCGTCATGGTCTTCGGGCAGGTACTCGAACTCCCAGTCGTAGCGGCCGTGGGCATTGCGGGGGATGGAGGCGGCGATGGTCCAGCCGGTAAAGGCCCGGGAACATTCCCGCACGTCGTCCTCGGTGTAGTTGCCCACGCCCATGCTGAAGAGTTCCAGCAGTTCGCGGCCCCAGTTTTCGTTGACCGCGTAGGCGTGGTTGTCGCAGTTGTCCAGCCAGAAAATCATGGCCGGGGACTTGGCGAGCTCCACCAGCAGGTCGCGGTAGTTGCCCATGCCGTACTTGCGGAACATATCCACCTGGGAAACCATCTCATGCCAGTGGTCCAGCTTGGAGCCGCCGGTGGCGAAGACCTGGTGCCAGAAAAGGACCATCTTCTCTTCCAGGACCCGCTCGGTGTTGAGCATGGAGTGGAGCCATGCGGAAGCGCCCATGCCCGGGGAGGTGATGGGCTTCCAGAAAGCGGGATGGTAGCGCAGGAACTCGTAACGGTCGGCGCCCGTCACCGAATCGGGATTCAACAATTCGTCAACGGTGGCGTCGTAGCCCTGCTCGGCGCGCTCCTCGAGTTCCTCGCGGGTGGCGCCGAAACCGGCGCGGCGCATAAGGTGGGCCATCAATGCGATGTCTTCAGCCATATTCCTCCTTGCAACAGGAAGGATTTGGGAGGCCGATTCCCTGGCCGGGAACAAGGCAAGCCACACGGGGGTTCCCCCTATGGGGAGCCTTTGTCGGTATTATCGTAACGATAAAAGGAGGTTGTCAATAGGAAAAAAATTCAGGTAACTGTTCGGAGTTAAGGGATTTCACTGAATTACAACTAGGGTTAAACCCTGAATCGAGGTTCCTGCCTTCGCAGGAACGACGGTAAAGGGCCAAGCGATCATCCAGAGGCGTGAAAGCCCTGGATTCCGGACCCAGTCCGGAACGACGAAATGGCAAGAATCACACATCCTCAGGCGGGTATTTCGCCGTAGAGGAGGTCGTCGTAGCGGTGGTTCCAGGCCCAGGGCAGCAGGG
>VXOH01000145.1 GCA_009840135.1 Chloroflexota bacterium
TTTTTCTTTCATTCGCGGTCATCGGTTTTTCGTCTTGGTCTCGGGGGGTCGGAGTTGTGTATATGTGACTGCGTCGGGGCGGTGCGCTAACCGCCCCTACGTTGCTCCGGAGCCTTCTTTCGCCGCCCAAATCACCCCTACAATCCCGTCATGGGCCTCGATCGAGCTGGCAACGGTCTCTTCGTGAAACTGGGCTCAGCTTGGCTTGTGGGCCACAACCTTCACGCTGGCCACGTTCATTGAAAGCCCTTCCTGGTCAAAACGCACGTTTTCGTCGGTGGTTTCCACCCCGACAAAACCGGCCCTGGCCATTCGGTCCAGATAGACGGCCTTGTCCTCGGCGCCGCCCACGCAGGCGACCCAGGCCTCGGCATCCGTTACTGTGGGACCGTCGGGGCTCAGCGCCACCATATCTGAAACGTGGACTCGTCCCCCCGGCGCCAATACGCGAAAAGCCTCGCGGAACACGGCATCCTTGTCCGGGGAAAGGCAGATAACGCAGTTGGAAATAACCACGTCCACGCTAGCATCGGGTAGGGGAATATTCTCCATCTCCCCCTCCACGAACTCCACGTTATGGAGGCCCGTAGTTGCCAGGTTCTTCCGGGCAAGTTCCAGCATGTCCGGCGTCATGTCCAGGCCGGTTACGTAGCCCGTATCACCCACCTGCTGGGCCGCCAGGAAACAGTCTATTCCGCCCCCGGATCCCAGGTCCAGCACCCTTTCCCCCGGCTTCAATCCGGCCAGGGCAGTGGGGTTGCCACACCCCGCGGAGGCCGCCACCGCCTCCGCCGGAATACCCCCAACCTGTCCCTCGTTGTACAACCGCAGGGCGCGGTCAAAATCGGAGGGGCCGCAGCAGCCTGCGTCCTCGGAATCACAGGACTGCCCGGAGGACAATTCGATGACGCCGCGCGCTCGCGCTCCGTACCGTTCCTGAACGAACCTCTTTATTTCATTCTGGTCAGTGGCCATGGTTTTCCTCCGCCGCCAAATTAACGCTCCCTGTATCGGGTGCAGATTTTTTCCCAGTTCAGACTTGTTGAGTATAAGTACGCTTCCGGCAAGGGTCAATCGTGCAGGTTTGAACCGTCCCTCCGAACGCCTCCCAGGCCGCATAGCCATAGAGCGGCGGTTGCCCTTTTCTCAGCATGTTCGCTGTCTATCGCCCCATCTTTCTATGATAGAATGGGCCAAATCCAACCTGGATTCTTGCAAGCCAACTTTTAGCCGCGCCCACCGGGCAGGAGGGAACCGAAATGATAGACCAGGTAGAGTTGATGCGAATCGTCGAGCGTCACCGTCAGGATGCCGTCGTTGTTCCGGCCATGCGTGCCAGCGTCGGCTGGGGCGAAGTATCCAACGACATCACCAGGGATGTGCCGGCCAGCGGCGCCATGGGTAAGACCAACTCCTTCGCCCTGGGCGTGGCCCTGGCCAAGCCCGAGGAGAAGGTTATCCTCTTCGATGGCGATGGCAGCCTCCTGATGAACCTGGGCGCCCTGGTAACTATTGCCAACAAGGCCCCCCGAAACCTGTACCATTTTGTAATGGACAATGGCGTTTACGCCACCACCGGCGGCCAGGAAGTGCCCGGCGCTCAGTCCACCGATTACGAGGAAATGGGCAAGTCTGCCGGCTATGCCAACAGCTACTCCTTCGACAACCTGGAGGACTTTGCGACCCAGGCGGAGCAGATTCTTAACGAGGACGGCCCCTCACTTATACACGTAAAGACTATCCCCAACATACGCTACCCGGATGAACGCATGGCAGGCCGGGGCGGCAGCAACCGCCGCACTCCCGAAGCCATTCAAGACCTGATGGAAGAGTTTGGCCTGCGGTAAAGGCCTACATAAGGCTCCAGGGCTGACGAATTCCAGCATTGGGACAAATCCGTCGTTCCCGCGCAGGCGGGAACCTCGAACCACGAACAAGCCGGTTTCGGCTATCAGGAAGAGGGGCAATCGGTCAGACCATTCCCAATGTGATCGCATCGAGAAAGCTACCCTTTCCCCTCGATGGGGGAAGGTTAGGATGGGGGTGAATCCTTACCTGCCATTCCAGTTATCCCCATGGCAGGATCCTTGAAATTGACCCCTACCTGGGCAACTCTATCCAAATAAAGGACTGGCAATGAAAATAACCGGCTTTAATACCCGAATTATGCGCGTCCCGGCCGATAATCCCCTGGTGGATGGCATTCCCATCGGCCCCGGCACCCGGGACTTTGTAACTATCGAACTCAACACCGACGAGGGAATCCAGGGAATTGGTTATTCCTTCATCCCCGGCATGGTTGGAAATCCCCTGTTCACCGCCCTGAAGGTGACGGTGGATGCCATGTGCGAAATGATCATCGGCGACGACCCCATTCCCATAGAAGCCATTGTTGACAAGCTCAAGCGGCAGACCGGCACCATCGGCCCCGGCATGTTCAACTTCGCCCTGGCCGGCGTGGACGTTGCCCTATGGGACATCAAGGGCAAAGCCTTCGGGTTGCCCGTTGCCACCTTGCTGGGCGGGCACCGGGACCGGGTGCCCACCTACGCCAGCGGCCAGTTGACCCGCGACCGCAACCTGGAGTTCCTCGCCGACGTGGGCCACCGCCTGGTGGAGAAGGGTTTCAGGCAGATGAAGACTCAGATGGGGGCGGAACCTTCGGCAGACGACGAGGTGGCCCGCATTCGGGTGATGCGCGAGGCCATCGGCCCGGATATTGACCTGATGTGCGACATCAACCAGCTGTGGGACGTCAACCGCTCCATCTCCATTGGCAAGCGGGTGGAGGAATACAACCTCTTCTGGCTGGAGGACATGACCACCTATGACGATTACCAGGGCCTGGCTCGGATTGCCGATGCGTTGACCACCCCGCTGGCCTGCGGCGAGTACGTATTCGGAATAGCCCCCTTCCGTCAACTCATCGAGAACCGCTCCATTGACATCGTGATGATTGACCTGATGCGTGTGGGCGGAATTACCCAGTTCCAGAAGGTGGCCGGCATGGCCGAGGCTTTCAATATGCCGGTAGTCAGCCACGTTGCCCCGGAGGTGCAGGTGCATAATGTGGCCGCCATACCCAACGGCCTGACCGTGGAATACATGCCCTGGTCGCTGCAGCTGTTCGAAGAAACCCCGGCCATCGTTGACGGCGATATCGTGGTCCCCGACAAGCCCGGCCTCGGCCTCGCCTTCAGCGAAGATGCCATCAGGCAATACTCGGTCTAGTAGTCCAACAGGTTGGTATTGATGGGTCGGGCTTAATCGTCGTTCCCGCGCAGGCGGGAACCTCGCTGTAATTTATGGTCTCTGGTTATAGCAATAATGGTAATACACTGTTGCGACCCATGATTTCGAACCAGTTGAACCGCTAGTCCCATTGCCCGCGGCAATAACATTCCAGGCTGCCAATTTTTCAGGGTTGGTGAGCCGGAAGAGTTTAACTGTTGAAATATTGGAGGATATGGCATGACCGCCCAACTGCGTATCTACACCATAAACCGGGGAATGATGGATTCGTGGCTCAAGGTGTTTAACGATCACATCCGCCCCCTGCACGACAGGCTTGGCATTCGCGTCGTCAGTTCCTACGTAAACGCCGACCGCACCGAATTCATCTGGGTCCGGCGTTTCAACAACACGGAGGAAATCGCCGACAAGGAAGCCGCATACTTCGCATCCCCGGAACGCACCGCCCTGGGTGATATCCCCACCAGCCACATCGCGAAGATGGAAGTTCGGGTAATGGAAGAAGTCGCGGTTTGAACCCCTTCCCGCCGGCAGGAAAACTTTTCCCCGCCCTTTATCGTAGTATTCAATGACTGCCAGTTGATAATGGATGGTTTCAGGCAATGAGAATACTGGGAAGAATCTGGCGTAGTATTTCGGGACTGGCCATTGTCTTCAGCAACCGCCCGGCAGTCAGCTATGGGCAATATCTGGCGGACACCGTACAATACCACCATTGAGGGCCGCGGCCCTGACCTTCAGTTTGAAGGTAACTTGCACATCGCGGTAGCAAAAACGGGATGCAATTGGTTGCATCCCGTTTCCCTTTCTTGCCGTAGCGTAGGGCCTCTCTACAGGTTCTTCACCATTTCAACATGGGGTATATCAACCTCCAGGAAGACCTCGCCGCGCTCCAGGTAACCGTGACCGGCGTAGAAGGACTTGACGTACTCCTGGGCGTGCAGCAGGGTCTGGGTTAGACCGCGCTCCCTGGCGTTGCCTTCCAGGAACTCCAGAATCTTCCCGCCTACCCCATGCCGGCGCCAGGCCTGGTCCACGGCCATTCTCCCAATGCGGCAGGTGCCCTCTTCGTCCTCCTTCACCAGGAGCATCCGGCCCGTGCCTATAACCTCGTCGCCCTGCAGGGCCACGGCATGGGTTGCGGTGGCATCGGCCTCATCCAGTTCCTCCTCGGCGGGAATCTGCTGTTCGACGACGAACACCCTCAGCCGGACGCTTATGGCGCCCTCCAACTCCGCTTCCGTTTCCGCCAGCTTTACTCGAATCTCATCCATTTCAATCTTCCTGGAACAGGGTTTGCCTTCAACGAGGAAGGGCAACCACAAGGGTTGCCCCTACAGCTTTAGCCGAACAGGTTCGGGTCCTTCACGAGCAAAATCACGTTAACGGGCCAGCCCGTAGGCAACGCCCTTCAGCACCGGATCGTCCGACTCGTTCAACACCGCCGCCAGTTCAGTCACCAGCTTGCCCGTTGCCGTATCGCCCCAGAACCAGCGATGCAGCGAGTCTTCATCCGCCTCCTTGTGCTGCTCCATGCGGGCCTCGTAATAGAAGGCCTTCAGGTCGTCAACGCAGTACCGAATAAACTGGGGCCTGGACACGCCATCCGGGCGTTCGGCCAGGTCAGCATCGTTGTCCCCTTGGGCACAGGCCTCCAGAAAGCGGATGACGCCGCGAAACCGCCGTTGGGGAACTCCGCACAGCCCCACCGCCGTCCGGCCCGAATTGTTGTCCACCCAGCGTTCGTAGAAAGCTCGCAGAGCGGTAATCTCATCCGCCGCGCTGCGGGTTGACTGCTCAGGCGACGCCGTGACCTGGGAGGCCTGGGGCATAAGGGTCGGGTCGGTATCGTCGGGGAAATCCTCCAGCACCGGGCCCTCACCCGCCGACAGCAGGTCCAGCGCAGCCTTCAATACACCATGCTGAAAGTCCGCATCGTTGGGTTTTCCCAGGGCAAATCCAAAGAAGAAGGGCACGAACAGGGCACGAGGCGGCTTGACCCTTTCCGCATGTTCCCGGACCATGGCGATGGTTGTGGTTGCGATACCGTGCTCCTCAATGACCCGGGACAGCACACTCACGGTGTGGGTGCATAACGGTCAAGTGGGTGTCAGCAAGGCAACGTCAACACCTTCTTCGGCAAGCCGACGCGCAACCTCTGGACCGGTTTCCTCCACAACCTTGCCCGGGTCCCGTAGCGCGCCCATGAAGGAGTAGAAGTTGGCCGAGAGACTGCCTACCTCGCCCCGGTCCACCAGTTCCCTGAGCCGGTCCACCGGAAAGGTCACGTTCAGGTCCCGGTATATCCCGGTGTGGTCGAAGCCTATGGAATAGTGGCTCTGCACCACGTCAACCGGATTGCAGTCGCTGGGGATTACCCGGTAGGTGAACTCACCGCCGGGATCGTCCCGGTTAAAGGGCTTGTCGTCCCGCAGATGCAGCCCTGCCGACGTAACCAGGGCCACCTTGCACTCCGACAGGGGTTTGGACAGCGACACCCAGGGCGTCGTGTCGTGCTCGTAACAAGGGAAGAACTCCAGCGTCCGGCGCTGCACTTCGCTCAAAGTCTCCATTCTGGGCATTGCGTTCCTCCTCTCATTCCTTCCAGCCGAAGCGGCGTCTAGTCAAATACTATGGCGCCCCGCCCCACTTCTCCCAGGTCCATGTCACCATAGGCTTCGTTTATCTGGTCCAGGGAATAATGCCTCACCACCAGGTCGTCCAGGGGCAATTTGCCGGACAGGTAGAGGTCAATCATGGTGGGCATGTCGGTGCGGGACCGGGCCGAACCGTAGTAGGTTCCTCGGAGGGTCTTCTCGTTGCGGACGATGTCCACGCCATTGATGGGGGCCTCGGCGCCCACGGGAGCAATACCCACCACGGTGGCCGTCCCGCTCTTGGCGCACATGTCGTAGGCCGCTTTGATGGTCTCGGCCGAGCCAAATACTTCAAAGGTGTAATCCGCGCCCCTGCCGCCGGTCAGTTCCTTCACCTGGGCCACCGGATCCCGGTCAGCCGCGTTCACCGAGTGGGTAGCGCCAAATTTCATGGCGAATTCCAGTTGGCTTTCGCGAATGTCCACGGCAATAATCTGGGAAGCGTTTAGCAGCTTGGCTCCCATGATTACGTTGAGGCCCACCCCTCCGCAGCCCACAACCGCCACGGTGCTGCCCGGCTGTACCTTGGCGCTGTACATGGTGGCGCCCACGCCGGTGGGCACGCAGCAGCCTATCATCGCCGCCTTGTCCATGGGCAACTGGGTGTTGGTGGGAACGCATCCGGTCTCCGGCACCACGGCATATTCCGCGAAACAGGCAACTTTGCCCATGTGGTGTATCGCCTGGTCGCCCTTGTGGAGGCGGGTCGTGCCGTCCAGCATAAAGGGACCGGTGGCCATGTGCAGGTCGCACAGGTTGGAGTTCCCTTCCAGGCAGGACCTGCACCGACCACAGGCCGGAACAAAGGACAGGACTACCTGGTCCCCTGGCTTGGTCAGCGTTACTCCCGGGCCTACATCCTCAACAGTCCCGGCGCCTTCATGCCCCAGCACCGCGGGCAAAGCGATGTTGGCGTCGCCGTGCATGAAATGACGGTCACTGCGGCAAATTCCGGCGGCCCCGATTTTCACCAGCACTTCACCGGCCTTGGGCTCATCCAGTTCTATTTCCTCAATCTCCAGCGGTTGACCATATTCGTACAAAACGGCAGCCTTCAATTACGGACCTCCTGATACGATTTAGCGCCTATCATCCGCATTAGATAGCGGCGTGTCAACCTCATAACCTGTCCGGTAACAGTTCAGAGTTGGTGTGTTACCAGACTGGAAAATCCGTCGTTTCCGCGCAGGCGGGAACCTCGAACCTGTGCAAATCGTGGGGTGGGTAGGGGCGCATGGCCATGCGCCCCTACGATGTCGAGGGTATGACGGGTGTAGAGGCAGGTAATTCCCTCAATTCTGAACTGTTGCCCTCTCCGGTAACTGCTCCAAGTTCTAAGTGGGGGCTTTCCTCAAGCCTGAACTTTTGCTCCTGGAGACTTCCGTGTGGCAACCCGCAAAATAATGTAATATTCTTCCAGTCGAATTGGAGTCCGCCCGCCTACGGCGGACACCCGGAGGCGACGCTGCATATGGATTTAAGGCAGATAACGGCAGAGGAGTTTGTTGAGTGGGTCCGTGTTGAAGCTCGGGCCTACGGTAACCGGCTCAATGCCGATCCGGAGGTGCTGCGCCCCAATTTCGACCTGGACCGTTCCATAGCCGTGTTCGACCAGGGCCACATCGTTGGCGGCGCCCATTCCCACCTTCAGGAGATTTCAATTCCCGGGGGAACTTCGGCCATCGCCGGCGTGGCCAACATTGCGGTTCAGCCCACCCACCGCCGCCGGGGCATCATGACCGATATGATGCGCCACCAGTTGAAGGACGTTTATCAGCGCGGCGAGCCGCTGGCCGGGTTGTTCGCCTCCGAAAGCGTCATTTACGGCAGATTCGGCTACGGCATTGGCTCGCTGCGGGAGGAGTGGAGCATCCACAAGCACCACAGCGGCTACGCCAGGCGATGGGAGCCCCAGGGAGCCTTTGAATTTCTGGATCCTTCGGAGATTGGAACCAGGCTGCCCGAAGTCTTTCGACGCAGCACCATCGGACGCCCCGGAGTTTTCCAGAAAGCCCCCCACCTGTGGGAACGGGAAGCCCGCGCTCCCGAGCACCGGCAGGGCGGCCACGGCGGCATCTTTTACGTCGCCTATTGCGAAAACGACGTCATGGAAGGCTACGCCCGCTATCGTACCGGAGGCGACACGGTAACCGTGCAGGAGCTTATGGCCGTCTCCCGCGATGCCGGCGCCGCCCTGTGGCGCTTCTGCTTTGACACCGACCTGGTGAGCCGCGCCGAGGCCGAACGCCGTCCCCTGGACGACCCCTTGCCCTGGATGCTGTCCGACCCCAGGAGGCTGCACCGAAGCTCCAGGGATGGCCTGTGGCTCCGGCTGGTGGACGTCGCGGCCGCCCTCTCAAACAGGCGATACGCCGCTGCAGGAAGCCTCGTCCTGGAAGTGCGGGATGAGGTGTGCCCCTGGAATACGGCCCGCTTCGAACTGGAAGGTGCCCCGGAAGGAGCCCACAGCCGTACCACCGATGCCCCTGCCGACATCGCCATTTCGGTGGCCGCCTTGGCCTCCGCCTACCTGGGAGCCGTCAGCTTCTCCACCCTGGCCCTGGCCGGCCTGGCGGACGAAAAGAGAGCAGGCTCGCTCCATCTGGCCAACCACATGTTCGCCGTCCACCAGCAGCCCTGGACCCCTTGCGGCTTCTAGGGGGCTGTCGTCAATATAGGGGGCTGTCGTCAACATATAGGTAGGAGTCTTCCAGCGCCCCTTTTCGTCGTTCCTGCGAAGGCAGGAACCTCGCTGGCCGAAGTCAATCCGCCGAGGCGGACTGTTTGTATCGGAATGACTGAGCTATTTGACGACACTCCTTAGGGAAGGGCTGAAGAGGGTTCTCCCTCAAAAAAACCTCGGAACAAGTCCGGGGCTATCGAATTTCAGCATTGGGAAGAGACCCGACATTCCTCCGAAGACGTCCGCCTCAGGCGGATCGAACTTGGGCAAACGCTCTCCGGTTCTGATTGAAGCCGGTTATGGGCCAATAAATGCTTGAGCGATAGCCATGTGAATAAGTCCCTGCCCCTTAACGGGGGGGCGGAAGCTGGAAGAAACACTGCCACCCCTCCGCCGGAGGCGGACCGTACCCTAACCGTCCGCCAGGGGGACCGCCAGCGAGACGCGGGACTCCTCGCCAATGCTGCGGGCAATATGCCCATGACCCGTCAGGTCCTCAGCCACCAGCACATCCCCCGGATGGAGACGGCGCACCGTGCCGTCGGCGGTTTCGAACTCCGCAATCCCCGCCATGTTGACTACGTACTGTCTGCGTGGCGCGGTGTGGTAATCGGAAAACGTTGGCGACGAACGCACGTTCAGGTTGATGTCGCCGGTCCCTACCCGGTTCACAATTTCCGAAAACTGTTCAGGCGTCAAATCTTCAAAGTGGGACTCGCCGTCATCACCGGAATATACCCGTACAATCTGCATTGTCATTCCTCCTTATTAATCTGATTATGGCCTCAGTGCTTGGCCCCGTTATACCACAATTGTCCCTGCGAGGCATCCATCAGCTCGAACCCGGCGGTGGCCCGTCCTAGGTGGTTTGGAGCCGAAACGTAGGGGCAGACCTACGTGTCTGCCCTGGTGTCAACCAAGACCCCCCGAATTGGAACACCACTCCCTGGCCCGTTGGCCCTTTCCGGCGCGTACAGCCAGCCTTCCAGCAAGACGATCGGGTCGTAGCCCCTTTTTCCTTCCACCGGCGGCTGGGGAAATCGCTCGCGGTCAATGGACCACAGGGCGGCCGCCACCGCTGCTACCACTGAATCCAGGGCATCATGGCTCTTCAGGGCAATCCCTTCAAATTCCCCAAAGTTGAAGGCGATGGGAGCGGCCAGGGTCGGCAATTCAGAGACAATGCGCCTACGTCTCTCGCCGGCCTTTGCGCCTCCCTTGTATCCCTTGAAGGGCAGCCCCAGCCGGCGAAGTACGGCCCCCGGCATGACCTCCAGCAGTTCGGTCACTCCGTCACCCTCTTGCCGCGAATGCTCGGGCAGCGGCGGGACCGAAACCGGGTTCCTGGTGTCACCAAACCAGAGCCGGTTCAGCATCTGCATGCCCCGAAAAGTCATAGGCAGCATGATAGGGTTGACCATGTGCAGGCAGGAATAGCTTTCCGGCGGGTCGCAGGCCCGTTTAGGCTCGCCGTAAAGCGCCACAAACCGGTCCCTCAGCCCCAGAAAATCGTCATACTCCAGCTCCGCCGCCGCCGACCACAGTTCCGGCATAGCGGCGCTACCCGGCAACCAGTAGTCGGCAAAGGCTTTGGGGGTCGCAAAGGGAAAGTCCAGGGCGGCAACCGTCGGCCCACGGCATTCTGCCAGGGTCCGTGTCAGTTCGGCCCGGGTAATCCTGGCGCAGGATTCCAGCGTCAAGTCCTGGCCGTCCAGGTTGCCAAATGTCGCCCAGGTGTTGTTGTCACCCCGTGCTCCGCTGAAGTCCACACCGATAATTTTCGTCATACCGCTGGCTCACCGGCTCCTGGCCACTCTTCCCGCCGTTTCCGCCTGAGGTACCAACCTTGTAGCCCATAGTTAGGGGTAGTATAGTCTTGCACGAGCATTATCCCAATAACGATGAGGAGAATTATGAACCTGACTGCACGACGTGAGCGATACCGCGCAATTCTGGCGGGAGACCGCTGTGTCCACCCCGCCTCCGTTTTCGACCCCATCTCCGCCCGGGCCGCCGAGGACATCGGCTTTGAGGTAGGCATGTTCGCCGGGTCTATCGCCTCGGGCACGGTGCTGGGCGCGCCGGATCTCATTGTCCTGACCCTCACCGAATTCGCCCAGCAGATCCATCGCATCTGCCGCGCCGGTGACCTCAGCCTCATGGTGGACGCCGACCACGGCTACGGCAACGCCCTGAACGTCCGTCGGACTGTCGAAGAACTGGAAACCGCCGGCGTGTCCTGCCTGACCATCGAGGACACCCAGCTTCCCCTGGGCTTCGGAGCCGCCGGCGAAGGCGCGCTCATCTCAGTTGAGGAAGGCGTGGGCAAGATGAAGGCCGCTCTGTCCGGTCGCCAGGACCCGGCCCTGGTGGTTGCCGGTCGGTCCAGCGCCCTCCGTGTAACCGGCCTGGAAGATGCCATCAAGCGGGCCAAGGCCTACGAGGCCGCCGGTGTGGATGCCATGTTCCTGGCCGGGGCCCAGACCCGCGCCGAGGTTGAAGCCGTGGCTGCCGAGGTCAACATCCCGCTGCTGCTGGGCGGAGCCGGCGGTGAACTGGCCGACCTTGATTTCCTCAGCGGAGCCGGCGTCCGCGTCGCCCTGCAGGGCCACCTGCCCTTCGCCGCCGCCATCAAGGCCGCCTACGACACCATGAAGGCCCTCCGCGATGGCGTAAAGCCCGCCGACCTGACCGACTCCCTGGCCTCCCCCGAACTAATGAACCAGCTAACCCGCCGTGCTGACTACAATCAGTGGATCAAGGACTATTTGGGGTAGGTACGAAGGAATTGCCACGGGCAAATCCTTCTTTCCCCATTTTTGTCAAGATGTTTCTTGACAAAAATGGGGGCCGTTTTCATAATTGCAATATCCCTACGCGGAGCATAAGAAATGGTTGCAGCACGAGAGAAATTCTCCAGCCAGGCCGCCCCGGAACTGCTGGCAGGAATGCGGGAAGTTGCCCGTTCCGAGGGCCGCCAATTCCAGGCAGTCATGGAAGATGCCATGCGTGGCTACCTCGAAAGCAGACTCCAGGCTAAAGTACGACCTGAGGTAATGATCCATTACCGGGCCAGTGTCGAAAAGAACCGTCTGCTGGCTGAATTGTTGGCCCAATGACCAGTAACTTCCTGACCACAGAGGAAGTCATCGCCATCCATGACGACCAGATTGAGCAGTTCGGCGGTTCCTATGGTTTACGCGACTTGGGGGCTTTGGAATCGGCTATACTGCGCCCCCAGATGGGATATTACGACGGCCTGATTGAAGAGGCAGCCGCCCTGATGGAAAGCCTGGCCATGAACCATCCCTTTGTGGACGGAAACAAGCGGGTGGCCTTCTTTGTCACGGCGACTTTTCTCAGGCTAAATGGCCGGTTCATAGACTGCGATAGCCACCAAGCCTACGCCCATTTCATGCAGTTGTTCGATGCCAACTCCTTTCGCTTCGCCGAGTTAAAGGTCTGGCTCGAAGAACACGTAAAACCGCTTTAACAATACGGTAAAGTACCGGGTAGAATTGTCTTCAACCCAAAATCGCTTGAGACGACCA
>VXOH01000164.1 GCA_009840135.1 Chloroflexota bacterium
CCCTGGAAACACTGCAACTTTTGTCATCGAATTAGCTAACACATACAAGAATGACGGTAGGGGTTCAGAATGAATGTAAGCGTTCAGAATGACGGTAGGGATTTTTCATACAGGGTAATCGGGTTATAGACGATTGCCCTGGGATACTCGGCACAACCTTGACTTAGTGCAGTTTTCTGCTGAAAGCAGGATTGACCTGCCTGATTCCGCTGCAGCAGCCTTTCCGGCTACCGCGTTACTGGTCAGGGAACATAGGTTACCGACTGGCCTCTCCCCGTCCTCAGGGCGGCAAAAAGGTAGGAAGTAGCCAGCGACCGGTGCGGCGACCAGCGTGTCGAAAAGTCGGCAAGCTGGGAGTCGGTTATCGTTTCACCGCCGAAATAGAGCTGGGAAACTATTCTTCGTAGCGCCAGGTCTCCAAGGGGAAATGCGTTGGGCCTGCCCAGGGCCCTGGACAACACCCATTGGGCAGTCCAGCCTCCCACACCCCGCAGGGCCGTTATTTCCTTGACTACTTCTGAGTCCTCCAGTTCCGAAACCCGGTCAAGGCCCCCGGCCGTTTCCGTTTCCGCCCGGGCAACTCCCTGCAGGTACTCGGCCTTGCGCCAGCTTAGTTTGAGCGCGCGCAGCTCTTCGACGGAGGCTTCGGCAATGGCTTGCGGACGGGGGAAGGCATAATGCGTAAAGCCTTCAACCGTAAGAGAGGGGCCATAGGTCTCAATCATCAGGCCGCGAATTACCCTGGCCACGCTGGCCGACAGCTGCTGACCCAAAATTGCCTGGGCGATGGTCTCGAACACGGAGAGGGCGCCGGACTGGTGCATTCCGTGAAACGTTTCCGTCAAATGAGTCATGACCGGGTCCGTTGCCGCGGAGGAATAAAAGGGCTGTAGGTCCTGGTGCAGACCCAGCACCTTTTCCAATTGATCCTGGGCCACACTTATTTCCGTGTCGTTCAGCTCATTTCCTTGCAAAGTCACCGACAATACGGGCTCGGCGGCAGTGCCGGTGGAGTAAACCGTCGCCACGGTCAGCTTTTCTCCCAAGTCCAGCAGTCGCTGGTAGGCAGCGGCGGACGGGCCGTCACCCTTACGAAAGTAGGGCTGGTTGTCGGTGGTCATTTCCAGGTCATAGGGGGCGGTTGGCCTCAGGGTGAGGGTGTAACGGTTCATACTTGATTCCTAATGGCTTGGCGCCAGGGGCGCAACGCCAAGGGAGCTATAGATGGCGCCCGCCGGGGTGAGATTGCTCTGAATAAGGTGCATTTCCCTTACTGTCCAGGGCGGGGATTCCCCAAGGGTCGCTTGCGACACCTGGTCGCCAATTTTCTTTCGGTCCGGGGCATTCACCTGGTCGCGTACCCTCCCCAGGGTCAGGTGAGGACGGAAGGGCCGCCGCTCCGGAGGGAACCCCAGACCGGAAATGGCCTCGTCCACCGATTGCTGCAACCGCGCCAATGCCGCCATATCGCCGCCAACGCCGGCCCACAACACCCTGGGTTCACGGGCATTGGGAAACATGCCGAGGCGGGTCAACTGCATGTCAAAGCAGGAGGGTTCGGCAAGCGTTGCCACACGGCCCATGGTTTCCAGCAATGGCTCCACCATACCGGCGTCCACGTCGCCAAGGAATTTCAACGTCAAGTGAATTCCGTCAGGCCGCACCCATCGGATACCATTGGGAAGGCCAGCCTGCAATTGCAGCATGGTTTCATTGAGCAGGTCCTTGGCGTCCTGGGGCAGGTCCAGCGCCACGAAGACCCTTACCTGGCCATTGCCCGATGTCAACTCAAGACCTCCTGCCTGAACTCGGCCAGCCGACGGTACCACGTGACGAGGTCGTCCAGGGAATACTGGGCATTGGCCGGGCTGGGGTTGGGAACAACGAAAATGGCGGTAAGACCGATGGTCCTTTCCTGTTGGCCCAGCTCCGGTCTCTCTTCCACGCCCTCCCCGTATTTGAGGTAAGCCTTGTATCCGGTCATGCCGTGAAAGCAGGCAACCAGAGGCTGGTAATGCTCCAGCTTTCGCTTGAGAACCGGAGCCCACTCCCGGTAGTCGGCAGCCCTGAGGCCCGAAGCCTGCGGGGTGGGACGCTTTACGACATCGGTGAACCCTATCTTGTACTTGGGCAGTTCCGAGTCCCGCTCCGGTGACAGTTCCTCTCCCACCAGTCCCGACCGGTTCAGAGCCGCCCAGAAGCGGTTTCTCGGGTTGGCGAAATAGTGACCTACCCTCACGGAATAGGTGGAAGGGTTCAGGCCGACAAAAACTATCTCCAGTCCCGGCGCCAGATAATCGGTGAGGGTTTCGAATTCGGTCATCGAGGGTTCAGTCATCTAGGATTCGTTCAAAGAGGCTCTCCGAAGTGTACGGACGATTTCAATCAGGAAGACGCGTTCTGTCGAGGCCGAGAAGCCCGGCGGCATTCCGGCCAAGTATCTGCTGCCTGCCGCTCTCGTCCAGCGGCGCGTTCTGAACCTGCTCCAGCACCCTCTCATGACGGAGAAGCGGGAAATCGGTGCCGAATAGAATCCGGTCCGCCCCGATGGTCTGGGCTGCTATCGAGAATACTTCCCGCCGGTAGAGGAAGGGCGAGGCGGCCGTGTCAAAATAGACGTTTTCCAGCTCGCCCGGAATTTCCGGCATCAGGCCGTAGAAGGCCAGACCTCCACCCCAGTGGGCGCAGATAATCGTGTTGTCCGGGAAATTTCGAACGAATTTGTAGATCTTGTCGGGTGTCGTTGTTCCCTTGCCCGGGTAGGTGTGGCCGACGGGTTCGGAAGCGTGAACCAGCACGGGCAAGTCCAGGGATCGGACCAGACCCATGAATGGCGCCATGGCAAAGTAGTCCGCCAGGTCCACACCCTGGCTGTCGGGGTGGAGTTCGCCTACGCCCTTCAGGCCGGCCCTGGCACATCGTTCCACCTCTTCCAGGGCAGCGTCGCCCCATGCGGGATTGACGGAGCAATAACCGGTCAGGCGTTGACCGTGGCGCTGGACCGCCTCGGCCATGTAGTCATTAACCTCCCGGGCTACTTCCAGGTCGTCCCAGCCGAAGCCCAGGGCCACTGCGTGGTCAATATTCGCGCTATCCATGGCAGCGAGGAGGGTTTCAGCGGTGGCCATTCTTGCGCCACTTTGCGGAAACAGGGTGGCATAGGTGGCGTCCCTAGCCGAGAGTTCATCGTGCCGGTCGGCGAAGCTTGGCGGAAGTATATGGCAGTGGAAGTCTATTATCATGGGCTGTGTTGGCAAATTCCGGTTAGGAGAGGCCCGCTGAAGTCGGAACAGCGGGAATGGCTTGGCTGATATCACTATATTACATTTGAGCCGCCTAGACACCCTCAGATGTGAGTCTTATAATCGGATTTTGTCGCCATCGGATGGCCGGGACAGGACAGGACTTCAAGACTTGTTGGGAGTTAATCGTCACCGATATGATGGGTTCAGCCGCCTCCACCAAGGGGCAAAAGCACAGTATCCCCGAAATGCAGGCCATCGCCAGGGAACTGCGAAGGGACATTATCCAGACCATCTACACCGCCGGAAGTGGGCATCCCGGCGGTTCTCTTTCAGAGTTGGAAATACTGATTGCCCTGTACTTCCACGTGATGAATCACGATGCCGCAAATCCCCGCTGGCCGGACCGCGACCGGTTTATCCTGAGCAAGGGCCACGCCTCGCCCGGCTTTTACGCGGTCCTGGCGAAGGCCGGGTACTTTCCCAGGGAAGAACTGGCCACCTACCGGCAGTTGAACAGCCGGATTCAGGGCCATGCCCACCCCATGACCCCCGGTGTGGAGATGAACTCCGGTTCTCTGGGTATGGGCCTCTCTTTTGCGCTGGGTTGCGCCCTGGCCGCCAGGCTGGACGGCAAGAAATACAACGTGTACGCCCTGCTGGGAGACGGCGAGTGCGACGAGGGCGAGATCTGGGAGGCCGCAATGTCGGCGGCGCACCACAACGCCACCAACCTGGTGGCCATAGTTGACCGCAACCGCATACAGAACGACCGGTTCACCGACGATGTGATGCGGCTGGAGCCCCTGCGAAGAAAATGGCAGGATTTCGGGTGGCGGGTGTACGAAATAGACGGCCACAGCCTGGATGAACTGGTGGCAACGCTGGAGAAGGCCCGACGCGGCCGCACCAAACCAACGGCAATCATAGCCAATACGGTTAAAGGCAAGGGTGTCAGCTTCATGGAAAACAATCCGGGTTTCCACGGGCGGGCGCCCAACGCCGAGGAGTTTGCAAAAGCTATGGAGGAATTGGCCTAATGGTTGCGCAAAGGAAAATGGCTTCCACCAGGCAGACCTATGGCGAGACTCTCATAGAAATAGCCGATTCCTATCCCGATATTGTGGTGCTGGGCGGCGACCTGAATGTTTCAGTGTTTACGCATCTATGGCGGGACAAGTATCCCGAACGGTTTTTTGATTTTGGGCCGGCGGAACAAAACCTGATCGGCGTAGGGGCCGGAATGGCGGCCAGCGGAAAGACACCCTTTGTCAGCACGTTCAGCGTTTTTGGTGTGGGTCGTCCCTTCGATCAACTGCGGGTGCTGGTCTCCCAGGGCAATCTTAACGTAAAGCTGGTATGTACCCATGCGGGCATACTTACCGGGGAGGATGGAATGTCGGCCCACGGTATTGAGGACCTTTCCCTGATATGCTCACTGCCCAGTTTTACGGTTGTTTCCCCCGCGGACTCGGTGGAAACGGTACAGGCGGTTAAAACAGCCGCCGGCACCGACGGCCCCTTCTATATTCGCCTTTCAAGGGCGGCCACCCCCGTCGTACATGACGAGGATTACCGGTTTGAGCTGGGCAAGGCTGAACAGGTACGGGATGGCTCGGACGTAACCATTTTTGCCACCGGAGTCATGGTTTCGGTGAGCCTGGACGCGGCTGAGTTGCTGGAGCAGGAAGGGGTGCAGGCGAGGGTGATAAACATTCACACCCTTAAGCCGGTGGACGAGGGCGCCATAGTTGCGGCGGCCGGGGAAACCGGCGCGGTGGTTTCCGCCGAGGAGCATTATTTCCACGGCGGGCTGGGTAGCATTGTCGCCCAGGTAGTTGGTCAGAATGTACCGGTCCCGGTGGAGATGGTTGCCCTTCAGGGCTACAGCGAGTCGGCCAGGGCTGAAGAACTGATGATCAAGTGCGGCCTGACCGCGGACAAGGTCAAGGAGGCTGCGTTGAAGGCCATCAGCCGCAAGCCATAGGGAGCCGATGTTTATCCGATGCCGGAGCGGTCAAGAGTAATGGGCAGGCCTTGCGCCTGCCCATTTTGGTTAACAGTCTGAGTTAGCGGGGCAATCGTATTATAAATTCAGGCTATTGCGGGCACAAATTCAATTGTCAATGGTCAACTCGCCCCGCCAAGGGCGGATGCAGACGCCGGGGCTTGCCGAAGGGCCCGGAGTCGTTCTCCTCAGCCCGGCTACGGGTAGTGAAGTTGGTTCCTGGGAGAAATTTTAGATGCTTCGGCTTCGCTCAGCATGACAGCCAATAAAGGCGCGACTGCCCCCCCTGAGTTAGCCGGCTGGGGGACACAGGCGCAGGAAAGCAAGGCGGTCCAGTTAAGCGCCGCCAACCAGGCCCGCCTACTCGCGAATTTGCCCGTCCCCGATAATTACCCACTTGTAAGAGGTGAGTTCCCGGAGGCCCAAGGGCCCCCTGGCGTGGAATTTCTGGGTGCTTATCCCCACCTCGGCGCCCAGGCCCAGCTGCCCGCCGTCGGTGAACCGGGTGCTGGCGTTCACGATGACGGCCGCAGCGTCCACGTCTCGTTGGAAGCGTTCCGACGCCTGTTTATCGCCCGTAATGATGGCCTCGGTGTGCCCGGAGCCGTAGGTTTCAATGTGCTCCAGCGCCTCATCGAGCGAGTCCACCACCTTAATAGCCGCCGTCAGCGACAGATATTCCTTGCCCCAGTCTTCCTCGGTGGCCGGAAGGGTGTTCAGGCCCGGTTCAGGTCCGAGGATGCTCAGGGCACGGTGGTCGCAATGCAGCTCTACGCCGGCATCGGAGAGGTTCCGGGCTATCACCGGCAGGCAGCCGGGGGCTGCTTCCGAGTGAAGCAATACGGTATCCAGCGCATTGCAAACGGTTGGGCGCTGTACCTTGGCATTTAGAACGATGTTGGCGGCCTTTTCAAAGTCGGCGGTGCGGTCAATGTAGGTGTGGCAAACGCCGACCCCACCGGCAACCACGGGCATGGCCGCGTTGTCGGCTACGAAATTGATGAGGCCCGGCCCGCCCCGGGGCACCAGGAGGTCTATGTACTCCTTCATCTGGAGCAAGGAGTCAACCAACTCCCGGTCGGTGTTGTCAATGTACTGGATGACGTCGGGGTTGATCCCCGCTTCGCCAATGGCGCGCCTTAACAGGCCAATCAGGGCCAGGTTGGAGTTCAGGCTTTCCCTGCCGCCCCGAAGCACGCAGGCATTGCCGGACTTGAGGGTCAGGGCCGCGATATCAATGGTCACATTGGGCCTGCTCTCGTAAATGCTGCCGATCACGCCCAATGGTACCCGGCGCCTCTCCACCGCAAGGCCGTTGGTCAACGTACCCGACTCGATTACCTCACCGATGGGGTCAGGAAGGCCGGCAATGGCCCGGACGTCCCCGGCCATACCGTTCAGCCGTTCCGGGTTCAACAATAGGCGATCAAGCATAGCGGCGTCCATGCCGCTGGCCTGCGCGGCGCCGTAGTCCCGGCCATTGGCCTCAAGTATAGGTCCCTGCTCCCCTTCCAGGGCTGCAGCCACATTCAGGAGAGCCTGGTTTTTGGGTCCCGCAGGGAGCCGCGCCAACTCCCGCGCTGCCCTTTGCGCCGTCTTTCCCAGTTTCAGAAGTGATTCTCGATCGGTGACCGTCGGCATATCTGTTTGACTTCTCCTGTGCCCCGCCAATCATGGGGCCCGATTATGACCGGTTTCAAAGGAACGTCTGAATAAGTCCCCTCTCCACCGCCACAGGCGGACGTTCCGCCTGGTGGGAGAGGGGGACGGGGAGGCGGCTGTTTGCGAGCTATCCACCCCCATCCCAACCTTCCCCCATCAAGGGGGAAGGGACTCATTCAGAGGATTTCTAAATCAAGACCAGGTTATTGCGGTGGACGACTTCCTGACCGTACTGATAACCCAGAATGGCGGCAATGCCATCGGAGCGAAACCCCCGAATCCTGGCGATGTCGGAAGCCGCGTAGTTAGCTATGCCGCAAGCAATCTGGCGACCGTGTTCATCAACAATATAAACGATATCGCCGCGGTGGAAGTCGCCCCGCACGCCCCGGACCCCGGCCGGCAACAGGCTGACGTTCCGGTTCAGGAGAGCATGGGCGGCGCCGCCGTCAACCTGGATTTCGCCCCACTGGGAGTCCTTGACCCGGTTCAGCATCCAGCGCTTCCTGGCCTCAAGCTTTTCCCCGCTGGGCTGGAACAGGGTGCCGATGCTGTTTCCCATGGCTGCCTGGAGGATGGCATCCTGTGCCCGTCCGCTGCACATGATCATGGCAATCCCCGCGGATGTTACCAGACGCGCCGCATCTATCTTGGTCGGCATGCCGCCGCGGGCCCAGGGATTGCGATGCTGGCCCACCGTGGCCTGAATGCCCTCATCAATCTGTTCCACCACCGGAATCAAGGTGGCGTCGGCATTGCGAAAAGGGTCGGCGGTGTATAAACCCTCGGTATCGGTAAGGATTATGAGCAGGTCGGCGTCCACCAGGTTGGTGACCAATGCGGACAGCCGGTCATTATCACCGAAAACAGCCCCAATTTCGTCAACGGCCACCACATCGTTCTCGTTCAGAATGGGTACAACACCTATGTCCATGAGGGCGGTCAACGTGTTTCTTACGTTGAGATACGGCTGGCGGTCAGCCAGATCATTGATGGTGAGCAGAGCCTGGGCAACATGGACGCCGTGAGACTCGAACATCCGGTGGTAGGCATGAATGAGGCCGCCCTGTCCAATGGCGGCCAGGGCCTGGCGGGAAGGAATATCCCGTTCCGTCAGATGGAGGCCTGATTGCCGCAATTCCTGCCTTCCGGCCGCGATGGCGCCGGAAGTAACGAGGATTATCTCTGCCAGGTGCTCACTCTTTAGAGAGCATATCTGGCGGACAAGATCTTCCATCACCGGCAGATTGAGGCCGCCATCTTCCCTGGTGTCCGTCAGAACCCCGGTGCCGACCTTAACGACAATGCGGCGATACGCCAGGCCACGGGAGTCCCGGGGAGAATCACTTGGGCCGGCGCTGTTGGAAACGTTGGTCATAACCGATACTTGAGAAACCAGGGAGACGGATCGGGTAGGCGGGATAAGGGTCCGAATTACTGTGGAACTGGCATATTGCTTACGGCTGGTCTGACCACCCAATTATAGCACGGGTCCGCTGCTCTCAATTCCGCAGATACCCGGCTTTTTCGTGTGGCCAGCGGCCGGAGTAAGTCAACAGATATCTGGCATATTCGAGGTAACCGCAAGGGCAATTCAATGACCGGGAAAGCTGAAATTAGTACAGGTTCATCTTTGGAAAAACAGGTTCTCAATCCATAGTCCATTCAGGGAACCTTTGCACAAGTCCCTTCCCCCTTGATGGGCTGACAGGGGTATGTATTTAGAACAGTCATTGAACCGTTAGTTTGTCATTCTGAACGAAGTGAAGAATCTAAAATGACAGTCCTTCGACTACTTTCAGAATAGCGAGGTCATCTCTGCTTGCGACCTTAGATCCTTCGCTCCGCTCAGGATGACATATAGCGGGTGATGCTTATGTGGAATCCCACAATACATACCCCTCTAAGCCCTTAATGGGGGAAGGATGGGATGGGGGTTACACCTTGGAGCTGACCAATCCCCCCCACCCTAACCCTCTCCCAGAGGGAGAGGGGACTTATTCAGGTCTTCCTTAGAAGCTATCTTGATTCCGGTGCTGGCTGCCCCAACGTGCTCTACAGCCTGTTTGTTCACCCCCACCCTTTCCCTCCCCCATCGAGGGGAAAGGGATAATCGAAGGGCCCCGTTTGCGTGGGAAACACGCCTTGTCGGAAAGGAGTCTAGGGCCTACAATATATGACTGTTCGGGGCTAACGGCCAGCGTTAGCCCTTTTGGCTGTTGTCTCGGAATCGTACCGGGATTGATTCAGCCACCATCTGTTGACCTGGGAGAACCTGGACAACCATGTCCCTTTCCGGATTGATACCGCTGCTCTCAAACGATTTTCCCTTGTGGGAGAATCAGCCGGGTTCCAACGCCAAGGGAGCGGCTCCCACGTTTGCGGCAAGGAGAGGGGTACGCCCCCTCTACGTAGCGTCCCTCTGGCGCCGGGCCGCCCGGCCAGTGCTTGTAGTTACTCCCAGGGCCGACGATTCGAGAAGACTGCACGACCAGCTTCTGACCTACTGCGGCGAGTCGGCCCCGGTACACCTGCTTCCCGAGCCTGAGGTCCTTCCCTTCGAGCGCCTGGCGGTGGATTCCCGTACCGTCAACCAGCGTCTCGTAGCCCTTTCCGCCCTGGTTGGCTGGGAGAAGGGTTCCGACGCTCCTCCGCTGGTGGTGGCCTCGGTGGCGGCGGCGCTGCGTTTCACCCTGTCGCCGGCGGCCTTCGAGACCTGCGACCAGGGGTCGGAGACTACCGGGCAGGTGAGACAAGGTCAGAGAATACGGAGCACCGAGGCGCTTCTGTTGGCCTGGGTCAAGCTTGGCTACCGGCACGAGCCGGTTGTCGAAAGCCCGGGTAGCTTCAGCCTGAGGGGGGGCATCATTGACGTCTTTCCGCCCCAGTCAGAACATCCCTTCCGGTTGGAATTGTGGGACGACGAAATAGACACCATTCGCGCATTTGACCCTTACACTCAGAGGTCCATTTCCCCCGGTGATGGGTCATCGCAGGTCCAGGCCGTCGGCGTTATTCCGGCGCGGGAACAACTGCCCGAACTGGCGGACCGCACTGAGATCGAGAAGCGACGGGCCGAAATGGACTTTTCCCGCTCCACGGAGTGGACCAGGGAACGTTTTGAGGAGGAGCTGGAGGATCTTTTTGCGGCGCCCAACATGGAGACTCTGTCTTTTTACAACGGCCTTCTGAACCGCCACAATCTCATGGACTACCTGCCCAGCGAGGGCTTGCTGGTCCTCGACAGGAAGAGCCAGATTGCGACTGAAGCCCAGGACTTGGAGGAGAAGTTTTTCCGCATGAGGGAGAGCCGGGAAGCCAGAGGGGAACTGCCAGCCAACTTTCCCTCACCGTACCTGTCCTGGCTCCGGCTTTCCGACCGTCTGGAAGAACACCCCCACAAGGCATTCATGGAAAGCTGGCTGGGAGAGGCGGCCGACGACCGCATTCGGGAACCGCTGTCCTACTATGGGCAGCTGGAGCGATTTACGGAGGAAGTGGGCAAGGAACTGTCCCAGGGGAAAGTGGTGGTGGCAGTCAGCCAACACGCCCGCCGGCTGGCGGAAGTGCTGGGCGAAGCCGGTGTGAGCGCCGGTCTTTCCGAGGTGCTGGAGGATGTACCCCAACCGGGCCAAGTTTACGTAATCCAGGGAGCCCTGACCGCCGGCTGGGACGCCGACCGGAACGAGAACCACCCCCCGGTTGTGCTGCTTACCGACTCGGAACTGTTCGGAACCGTTAAGGAACGCCGCTACCGTCCCGTGCGCAGCCGGGAGCAACTGGGCGAGGACATAATCCTGTCCGAACTGGTTCCAGGCAGTTACGTAGTCCACATAGACCATGGCGTCGCCCGGTTTGCCGGAACCACCCACATGGAGGACAACGGCGAAGAGAAGGAGTTTCTCGTCCTCGAATACGCCGAGAATGACAAGCTCTATGTTCCCACCGACCATCTGGACCGGGTCGGGGTTTACGTGGGGGCCCAGGACCAGCCGCCGACACTTACACGGCTGGGAACGGCGGAATGGGCGCGAATCAAGGAACGCGTCAAGGGTTCCACGCGGGAAATGGCGGAAGAGCTGCTCCGGCTCTACGCGGAGAGACAGGCGGCGTTGGGGCACGAGTTTGGCGGGGATACGGTCTGGCAGAGGGAACTGGAGGACTCTTTCCCGTACCAGGAAACGCCGGACCAGGTGCGGGCTATCGAAGAAGTCAAGACCGACATGGAGCAGTCAAAGCCCATGGACCGGCTCATCTGCGGCGACGTGGGCTACGGGAAGACGGAAGTAGCCCTGCGAGCCGCCTTCAAGACGGTCTCCGACGGCATGCAGGTCGGCTTGCTGGTGCCCACCACCGTCCTTGCCCAGCAGCACTACGCCACCTTCAGCGAACGTCTCAGCCCCTATCCCCTGCAGGTTGAGGTTCTCAGCAGGTTCAGGACGCCCAGGGAGCAGCAGGACGTAATCGAGGGCTTGCAGGAAGGCTCGGTGGACATAGTTATCGGCACCCACCGGTTGCTGCAGCGGGACGTAAAGTTCAAGAACCTGGGGCTGGTGGTGGTGGACGAGGAACAACGCTTTGGGGTGGGACACAAGGAGACTCTCAAGCGGCTCCGCAGCCAGGTGGACGTGCTGACGTTGAGCGCTACCCCCATTCCACGCACCCTGCACATGGCGCTCACAGGCATACGGGACATGAGCGTCATGAACACGCCTCCTGAAGCCAGGCTTCCCGTAAAGACCTTCGTTTCAGAATACAACGAGGAAACCATCAGGGAAGCGATCCTTCGCGAAATTGAACGCGGGGGGCAGGTATTTTTCCTGCACAACCGGGTCCGGACCATTCAGCAGACGGCGGCAGACCTGGCGGAACTGGTTCCGGAGGCCCGGTTCATGATCGGGCACGGCCAGATGGCCGAATCCGAACTCGAAGAGGTCATGGAGGCATTTGCCGATGGGGAGGCCGATGTCCTGGTTTGTACGACCATCATTGAGTCCGGCCTGGACATGCCCAACGTCAATACCCTTATTCTGGACCGGGCTGACCGGTTTGGCCTGTCCCAGCTCTACCAGCTGCGGGGCAGGGTGGGTC
>VXOH01000189.1 GCA_009840135.1 Chloroflexota bacterium
TCCCGGTTGGCGATGGTCCAGCCGGTGAAAGCGCGGGCGCACTCCTTGATGTCCTGCTCGGTGTAGTTCCCCACGCCCATGGAGAAGAGCTCCAGCAGTTCCCTCCCGAAGTTCTCGTTGATGGCGTCCCGGTGGTTGTCCTGGTTATCCAGCCAGATAATCATGGCTGGGTCGCGGGACAGCTCCAGCAGCAGGGTGCGAAAGTTGCCCATGGCGTGTTTGCGGAACATGCGGGTCTGGTCGGAGAGGGCCTTGCCGTGGATTACCTTGTTATAGCCGGTGGCAAAGATGCCGTGCCAGAAAAGGGTCATCTTTTCCTGCAGGGGGGCGCTGGTGGTGGCCATGCGGTAGAGCCAGTTTTCCCCGGGAGCCTGGGGCCCCATCATGCCGGAAAGTTCCGGGTGAAAGCGGCGGATGAGGTAATCGCTGAGCCGATTCTCATCGGTGGGATTCAACAGTTCCTCAACGGTGGCCTCGTAGCCCCTGGCAGAGCATTTCTCTAATTCGTCGCGGTTGGCCCCGAACCCGGCCCGACGCAGCAAATGGGCAATAAGTTCAACGTTTGTGTCCAGCATCAGTCCTCTCCTATGGGGATAATGCTACTGAATTATTCGCATTCTATTATTTGGGGCAAGAATGCGTCAATGTGGGCCTCCCTTTATCCACGAATGTGCGCGAAGAGTCACGAATGCTTCTCTCACCCGTGACACGCCCCGTTGTGGTGGGCGCTGGGCGGCACGTCCAGCACCGGGTTGGTATTGAAGAACCCTACGGGTTTGAGGCTGAACCCGCAGTAGCCGACGGGCGAAACCGGCCAGTCCTCGGGGCGGGGCACGTGGTGGTATCCCAGGGTGTACCAAAGTACCAGGTCCGTATTCTCCACGTTGCGGTCCTTCTTCGTGTATTCGGGCAGGCCGGCCCCGCCGGGATGCTGGTTGGGGTAGGAACCGGTGGCGGAAAGCTCGTCCGCCGCGTAGGGGGTGACCCACAGGTGCTTCGCCATGAAACCGGCCCGCTTCATGATGCTGGCGCTGGGGTCGGCGAAGGGCAGGATATTCTCCCCGGGCATCAGCTTGTACCCCACGGGACGGCCCAGGGCGTTTGCCGACGAGGGGTTGGTGACCACCCAGTAGCGGCCGCTCATGGGGTCAATCACCCGCTGGGCTTCCACCTCGGATTTCAAGGTGGTCGCCTGGGCGTAGAAGGCGTTGGCGTGGGGATTATCCGGACCCAGGGGTTCGGCGACGGTATTCACTTCCTGGACGGTGTTGGCGTCGCCGTCCACGCTCATGTCCAGCCGGAAGTTGAAGAAGTGCTGGTGGATGTGGCCGATCAGCCCCGGGGCGACTATGGAACCGTATTTGGGATCCTCACCTTGCTCAATACTGGCAGTGTTGATGATGCCGGTCAGCTTGATTTCCAGCTGAATCGTGCCGTCCTGATAGAAGTACCAGAAAAAGCCGTACTCATAGTTGCCCACGGTGGCGATGCTGGAAATAACCAGGCGACGGGAACGGCGAACTTCAACCTGCCCGGTGCGCCAGTCGGTGTGCTTCCACAGGATGCCGTAGTCCTCTTCGTGCATACACACGGCGTTGGGAATGGTGAAGGCTTTGCCGCTGCCCGTGTTCAGGTCGGCGTCAAAGTAGAAAATCTCGCCCAGGCAGTCGCAGCCCAGGGTCAGGGGGTTGGTCAGGGAACCGATGCCGTATTCTCCCGCGTCGAAGGCGTTCTTGCGGTAGTGGTCGCCGCCAGGTTCCCCGTAGGGAACCACCATATCGGACAGGGCGGCCCGGTAAAGTACAGGCCGTATCCGTCCCTGGTCCTCGTAGCCAACGGTGTGCAGGACCAGGCCTTCCCGGGGCGTAAACCCTACCCTCAGATGCCACTTCTGCCAGGTCACCCTGTGACCATCCACGGTGAAGCTGGATCCCTCCGGCTGGGTAATGTCCAGGGGTTTCAGGTCCTGGCGGAAGTTGCCCCCGAACTGGTCCAAGAACTCGGCGCCATAGTTGCCGTCCTGGGGCGGAAGCGGCACGACGCCGTAGTCGTCAATGCGCATCACTTCCATCTTGTTGAGGTCCACCAGCACACTGAGGCCCTCAATGGGACGGGCGTAGCCGTTGTCATTGGGGCTGGAGCGGAGAAAATTGCGGGCCAGGGCCAGGCGACGGCCCTCCTCCTCGGGATAACCGTAGTAGCCGGCTGACCAGGGATCAACCATGACCAGGGAAGGGTCGGAGATGCCGCGCTTGCGGAGGGCCTCCTGGAATTCAGGATCGGACTTTACCGTCGTCTCGCACTCGGCAAATTCGTCGAACATGATGCGGGGCTGTACGCCAGGTATATGCTCCCACGAGATTACTTCCTTATCGTTGAGGGAGACTGTGGCTTCGTAGGTGGCTTCCCGGTCGTTGTCCAGAACTACCAGGAAAGCCTCACGACTGATGGGGTCGCCCTCGGAAAAACCCTCGACAACTTCCTTGTCCGGTTCCTTCAGCACGACGGTTTCGAAGCGGACGCGGGGACCCAGTTGGCTCGCTTCCTTCAGGATAGCGGCTGCGGCCTCGATTTCATCCGCCGTGAGCGGGTCCAGGGGATGCAGGATATGGGTAACGGCCTGACGCTCTGCCGATGCGAACTGTTTTTCTGCGGGTATGGCCATGGAGACCTCCTGGCGATTGCCTTTGGGTGTGACGGAGAAATGGCGATAGGTTGAACCTGACGTTAGCACCGGCGGGGCTGGGAGTCAATTCAGCGACATCAGCGGACAGCATGAGGGCAACCGCAATGGCTGCCCCTACGTGGGCCCTTCTACAATGCCCTTAATCGTTTCAGGCAATGCTTCCGCCAACTCGGACGCCAGGAGGCCCACGGGGCCCCGTGTTCCGGTGATGCTTCTGGCGGCAAGGCCGTGCAGGTAAACACCGCAACTGGCAGCGTCGAAGGGGTCGATTCCCTGGGCCAGCAGGCTGCCGATGATTCCGGTGAGCACGTCTCCGGTTCCGCCCGAGGCCAGCCCGGGGTTGGCAAAGGGGGAAAGACGCACAAGTCCTTCACGCTGCATTACGGATGCAGGGGCGGGCTGGGCAATGGCGGTAAATGCTCCCTTGAGGACTAGCACCGCCTGCCACCGGTCCGCCCACTCCCTGGCCATGCTTACCCGGTCCTGCTGCACCTGCGCCGTGGACAGCCCGGTGAGAGTAGCCATTTCGCCGGGATGGGGCGTCAAGACCAGGGGGCCGGAAGTTCTCTCCCACCAGTGGGGCAGGCGGGAAAGACTGTTCAGGCCGTCGGCGTCCACCAGGATGGGCAAAGTCGCCGTGGAACCATCCAACAGCAGTTTTTCGATAAATCCCTGCGTACCCGGAGTCTGGCCCATGCCACTGCCCAGGGCCACCGCATCGTAGCGAGGCAGGACATCCAGCAGAACATCCGCCGCATCGGGATGTACCCTCCCGTAGCTGTCTTCGGGCAGGGGCAGGTGAATAGTCTCGGTGAGTTGAGAGGCAACCATGGGATAGACGCTTTCCGGCGTGGCCAGAGTTACGAGGCCCGCCCCGGCCCGGTGAGCGGCTCTTGCCACCAGGCAGGCGGCGCCGACAAAGTTGCGGGACCCGGCAACTACCAGCAGATGTCCGTAGGTGCCCTTGTGGGAGTCCAGGGGACGGGGAGGAAGCTGGCTGCGCACCCACCCGGGAGTCACAAGCTCCAGTGAAACTTCTTCCTGCCCTACGCCATCCGGCAGGCCAATGTCCAGGGTAACAAGTTCACCCACCCGGTCGGCGCCGGGGAAGGCCAGCAGGCCGGCCTTGGGGAAGCCCAGGGCCAGGGTCACGTCCATATTGGGTGTGGCGTCGTCCACCGCGCCCGTGTCGGCATCCAGGCCGGTGGGCAGGTCAAGGGCCAGCAAGATTGGCAGGGCGCTATCGGCTCGGACTTCGGCCCGGACTTCGGCTGCACGACGCAGGGCTTCCCGCACTACACCCTGCAGGGGGCGGGAACGACCCGTGCCGAGGACGGCGTCTATGACCAGGTGGCTGCGGCGCAGCCGTGAGTCAAACTGCTCAAGCCCTTCTCCACCAGCCATGGGCAGAACGGTTACTCCGTAGTCCCGGGCCAGGTCCAGCTTGGGATCTTCCTCTGGACGGCGGGTCAGCAGGCAGGCGGTTACTTCCGCGCCCCAGCGGCGCAGGTGGCGGGCGGCCACCAACCCGTCGGCGCCATTATTCCCGGGGCCGACCAATATCACTACGCGGGAACCGGCCACGGCCCCCAGACCTTCCAGGCGCCGGCGGGCGTATTCGGCCACGGCCAGGCCGGCGTTTTCCATAAGGGAATCCAAGCTGTAACCCTGGCGCTCGGCTTCCCGCTCCAGGGCAGTCATCTGGGCGGCGGTGACGACCTTGAGGTTAGATGACGGGTTGGGGGCCAATTCCCCTTCCTCCACAGGCGGATGCTCCGCGCCCCGGCCCCTCCTCCCGGCCTTTCGACAAGATCAGGGGGAGCGGGGCTGCGTAGTTAAGCTTCGGTCTGGCGTTGGGTTACCACAAAGGCAACGGCGTACTCGCGGGAGTGGGACATACTGAGGGAGATTTCCTGGACTCCCAGCCGTTCGGCGCGGTCTTTGGCACGACCATGGAGCAAAATGGAGGGCGCGCCGCTGGAAGCCCGGACCACCTCGATGTCCTTCCAGGCCACGCCCCTGACGCCGGTGCCCAGAGCTTTCATGGTGGCCTCCTTGGCGGCAAAGCGGCCAGCGAGGTTGGGGGGGCGTTCCCGGCAGTACTCAATTTCTCCGGGGGTGTAGATGCGACGAAGGAAGCGCTGGCCGTAGCGCTCCAACACTCCGGCAATGCGGGAAATCTCTATGATGTCTACGCCGGTGGTCAGGTTGTTCATGGGGATGCCCTCACCCCTGGCCCTTCTCCCTAGGGCTAGGGGAGTTATCGGTAAGTAGCCTACCGGCGTTGAATTGCTGGTTAATGGGAAAGTACATTCGCGGTAGGGGCGCTTCGCGAAGCGCCCCTACGGGTTAAGCCAAGAAGGGGCGGCCCTTCGACAAGCTCAGGATGAGCGGAACAATCACTCATCAAACCAAATGATTTGACCTGCTAGTCGGGAACGGAGTGGCCGGGAAGGTCCAGGTTGGCCAGTATGCGGGATACGGAATAGCTGCGGTTAAGAACGTAGAAATGGACGCCTGGAACCCCGTTTTCCCACAGTTCTTCCACCTGCTTGGATGCGTATTCCACGCCCAGATCCCTCACAGCGTTGTCGTCCTCAGCAAACCGGTCCAGCTTGTTGTCCAGTTCCTGGGGTATGGTCGCCCCGCACAGGGAAGTGAAGCGGCGTATCTGGGCGGTATTCAGGATAGGCAGGACGCCGGGAATGACGGGAACATTGATCCCGGCCCGGTGCGCCCGCTCCATGAACTCGAAGAAATAACGGTTATCGTAGAACAACTGGGTTATCAGGAAATCGGCGCCCCGGTCCACCTTTTCCCTTGCAAAGCGGATGTCCGAGTCCAGGTCAGGGGACTCAGTGTGACCCTCGGGATAGCAGGCGGCGGCCAGGCCAAAGTCAAAGTTGGCCCTGATATGGTCAATAAGCTCGGTCGCATGGCCAAAGCCGCCCTCAGTGGCGACGAAATTCTCCTGCCCTCGAGGCGGGTCTCCGCGCAGGGCAATGACATTCTCCACGCCAGCCTGGTCCAGGCGGTCCAGGACACTGTGAACCTCATCGCGGGTCTGGGCCACGCAGGTCAGATGGGCCATAACTTCCAGGTCAGTTTCCTGCTTCACCTGCATGGTGATGCGCTCGGTAAAGTCACGAGTGGAGCCGCCGGCCCCGTAGGTAACGGAAATAAAATCCGGGTTAAAGGCGCTGATACGGTCTATGGCTCGAAAAACGCCGGGTATCCCGTCCTCTTCGCGGGGCGGAAAGAACTCGCAGGAAACGGTGCGTTTTTCTCGGAGAATTTTTCGGATTTTCAAGAGTGAGTGGTCCTTGTGGACTCAACCAAGTTACCGGACTGAACATGGGTGGCAATTTCAGGTTCTAGTTTCTCAACTAAATCTGAAGCTGCCAATATTGCCTGCCTAACGCCGAAGGCTTCGTAATGCTCTTCCGAGAAATAGAAATACGCGTGCCTGGCAGCGAGGTAACAGCCCATGAGAGTCTTATCGCCTGTTTGGTCCATTAATTCCAGAAGTACCTTGCGCTGTTCCCAATCTGCCTTAGCCGGTTGCCCTCGGATTTCACCCACAGCCCCTACTAAATCGGAAACAGCGACCCATGCCTTCTGCGCCGACCTTCGCAGGTTTCCACCTTCGAGCAGTTTGGATGCTTCCGCAAGCAGGGAGCGACACCCTTCGGCAGTAGAGGCAAACGACTGGTAGGTGTCCAGGGGCAAGGTCATGGGAAAGTCCTGCAAATGGTTTGGGCTATTGTAGCACACGGGGTTGTCGTTGAATGACCGGCCATGAGCATATATCATTTGGAAGACACAAACAGAAACGCAAGGCCAGGTGCCGCTATGACGACTACGACCACCGCGCCGGTAAAGGCCCCCCAGGCAACTCGGGAATACCGCAAGTTTACCGTGGACGAATACTTCCGGATGGTTAAAGCAGGCATCCTTCAAGAGGATGAGCGGGTGGAGCTAATTGAAGGAGATATTCTGGTTATGCCACCTATGGACTACCCCCATTCCTCCGGAATAATGCGGCATATCCGTATCTTCCGCCAGTTTCCCGTAGAGCAATTCGCACTACTAATCCAGGCCCCTTTACCTTTAGGCAGTAGTTCGGCTCCTGAGCCGGACCTGGCCCTATTGAGATACCGGGAGGATGATTATTCCGACGGCTTCCCAAGTCCTGATGACGTTCTCCTGGTAATTGAGGTGGCGTATTCTTCCCTGGCCTACGACCGGGACGTTAAGGCCCACATATACGGGAGAGCCAACATACCGGAGACGTGGGTGCTGAACCTGCGGGGTGACTGCATTGAGCGGTTCACGGAGCCGGGGCCGGAAGGATATGCCCAGCACACGGTCCTGCGGCGGGGAGACAAGGTTACCCCAGTGGCCCTGCCGGATATGGAGTTGGCGGTGGAGGATTTGCTGCCGCCGGTGCAATCGGTTGCGGAGGGGGAATAGCTGAACCAGGCTAGTTCTTTAATCCCCATCTGCCCCACTTACTGCGGATTGGTTTTTCGCCTCGAGGCAAAGCTCCTTGATCACGCTCAGAGACTGTTCGATGTCAAGAAGCCTAGACAACCGGCGGTGCCTTACTCTGCTGGGAGAAATAACCGGACCAATTACCTGGTCCAGCTTGCCAAAGGCCTCGGGAGCCACACTTTCACTATCGGGCCAAATGGATATTTCACCCCCCCTTTCCTTCCCACCGGCCCCTGACCTAAGAAGGTTATTGAAGGAAACCAAGAGGGATCCTCCGGTTTCTGGGTCCCGAAGTTCCAACCTGGCATGGGTCTTGAAAGTGCGAGTGACCAGTGTTGTCAGCTCCTCTTTTTCCAGCTGGGTAGCAAACGCATAGAGGCGGTTCAGGCCCTCTCGAAAGTCGTCTGAAGCTTCACTGATAGTCTTTAGGAAGGCATCTCCTCCAGCCTGGAGATTCTTGATTGAGGCAGGTTGACGCTGGCTTGATTCAACCTTTTTGCTTCTATCCTTCCGCTTCACAATTAGGCCCTCGGTTCCGGGCACCGGAATTACTTGGCTGGCTTCCAGCAGGATTTCCTCCCCGTTGCGATAGACTTGCAACTGGATGCAAGTGATTTCCAAACCCCGTTGGTTTAACCACAATACGCTAGTGGTCAACTCCGTGGAGAATCCCTCGGCTACCAGCATTATGCGGGGGTTTTCGGTATGGATTTCTTCAATGTTATTGCTATCAAGGTGTTGGCGTACACCTTCCGCCGCATCGCCTTCAAGTATGTCTTCTGGAGTGAAGACACCAACCATAGCCGCATAGCGGATAGCCTGTAGCTCCATATGCGCGCCACTGTCGCCTCGTTTAAGCTCGATGACCACCAGTCGGCCCGTGTCATCCAAAGCCAACAGGTCGATTCTGCGGCTGGAATCCTGCCAGTTGCTGAACTCCTCGTCGATAATGAACAGTTTCTCTTCCAGCACATTGGGCTCGTTGCGCAACAAACGCTGTAAGTCGGCCACTTCCTTGATACCTTCTCTGAATAAGGAAGATGATTTAACCTCTTCCAGTTCTTCATTGCCTTTAATCTTGTAAATCGCCATGCCAGCCTCTCCGCAAACCCCGGTCCTCCGCGTCTCTTTGTGAACCACGGCACCCCTACCTATACACCATCCTCGGCCCCACTGTTTTCATGTACCCCTCGTAGTTGTGGCGGGTTTCGGGGATGGAGTCGCCGCCGAATTTTTCCATGAAAGCGTCGGCCAGGACCAGGGCCACCATGGCCTCACCGATTACGCCGGCCGGGGGGGCCTGGCAGACGTCGGAGCGTTCGAAGTGGGCCTGAACCGGTTCGCCCGTGTCCAGGTCCACCGAGGGCAGGGGGTTGTGCAGGGTGGCAATGGGCTTGATGCCGAAGCGGGCCACCAGGGGCATGCCGTCGGTCATGCCGCCTTCGGTGCCGCCGGCCCGGTTGGTCTTGCGCTGCCAAGGGTTGTCGGGGTCGGTGACGGGTTCGATAACGTCATGGACTTCGGAGCCGCGCCGGTTGACCACCTCCCAGCCGGGGCCGATGGAGACGTCCTTGACGGCGTTGATGGACATGAGGGCCTGGGCGATGCGGCCGTCTATCTTCTTGTCCCACTGGATATGGGAACCCAGGCCGATGGGCACGTTTTCGGCGATTACCTCGACGGTGCCGCCCACCGTGTCGCCGGCATCCCGGGCGGCGTCAACCTCGGCGATCATCTTCTGGGTGGCCTCGGGGTCGGCGCAGCGGACGGGGGAATCCTCGACAGCATCCCAGTCAATGGCATCGTGGGTGTCGGGTGTGTCGGCCCATACCCCACCGATGGAGATGACGTGGCTGTGGAGCTTGATGCCGAACTCTTCCAGCAGGCGCATGGCAATGGCGCCGGCGGCCACCCGGCCGGCCGTCTCCCGGGCGCTGGCCCGCTCCAGGACGTTGCGCACGTCGGAGAAGCCGTACTTCATGGTTCCGGGCAGGTCGGCGTGGCCGGGGCGGATGCGGGTGACGCGGCGGTTTCGGCCTTCCTGGGAGGGATTCTCGATGTATTCGACTGCCATGGCCTCGGTCCAGTTGGCCCAGTCCTTGTTTTCCACCGTCATGCCGATGGGGCTGCCCAGAGTAAGGCCGTGGCGGACGCCGGTCATGATGTGGGCCCAGTCCTGCTCGATAAGCTGGCGTCCGCCGCGCCCGTAACCGCGCTGGCGGCGGGCCAACTGAACGCCGATGTATTCTTCACTGATGGGCAGGGCCGCGGGTACGCCCTCCATGATTATCATCAGGCCCTGGCCGTGGGACTCGCCTGCCGTAAACCACCGGATCATTTTCAGTTACCTCTGATGTAGATTTATCCACGAATTTTCACCAATGAGCCCTCAATGGCGAAGATCTCATCAGCGGTAATTCGGCCGCGGCGGCGGATTCGTGGATAAGGAAGGAAGAGTTGAAGCGGGATGCTTGTTGCTCAGCTGCGGGACTGCATGGCCCGGATTGCCGCTTCCATCATTACCGGAACCGGCGCGGGCCGTTCCAGCCACATCTCGAAGGAGGCCGCGCCCTGATACACCAGCATCACGATGCCGCCCAGGGTAGCCAGACCAACCTGCGCCGCCTCACGTATCAGCGGAGTTTCGAGGGGATTATACACCAGGTCGTAGACCAGGGCCGTTGATGGAATGGCGCCGCCGGGCAGGGGCGATTCGGCTTCTGCAGGGCCGTGGGTCATGCCGATGGTGGTGCAGTTGACGATGAGTTCAGCATGGGCGGCAGCTGTTGCCAGGTCAGCGCCGGAAAGGGGTATCGCCCGGGCGGTGACACCACGATTCAGGGCCAGTTCTGCCAGGTTCTCCGCGCGCTCATGGGTACGGTTGGCAATGGTGAATTCCCCCACGCCCTCGCGGGCCAGAGCAAGGACCACGCCCCGGGCCGCTCCCCCGGCCCCAAGGATCAGGGTCCGGCGGCCGGCGGGTTCAAAACCCGCGCCTTCTCGCAAGGCTCTCAAAAAGCCGTAGCCGTCGGTATTGTGGCCGGTGAGACGGCCATCGCGGTTGACGATGGTGTTGACGGCCCCCGCCTCGGTGGCCCAGTCGTCTATTTCGTCCAGGAAGGGCATCACCGCCAGCTTGTGCGGCACCGTGACGTTGATGCCCATGATGCCGGGCTGGCGCAGGCCGTTCACGAATTCCTCAACCTCGTCCGGGGCAACCTGGTAGGCCACGTATCGGGCGTCCACGCCGCAGGCATCCAGCGCCGCCTGCTGGAACACGGGCGACATGGAGTGGCCGATGGGGTAGCCGATGATGCCAAGAGCGGTGTTCATTGGTTCACTTCAAGAAGGGAATAGGCACTAGGCCGTGAATTGACTCTCATTATGACATTACTGTACAGCGGGTTAAAGCTGCCCTCCCGGAAAAGGCGGCCTGGAATCCGCCGAAACTGCAAAAAAACCTGGGGTTGACACCCATGGCAAACTTCCCGCGCTGACAAGAGCGAGACCCGAAAAAGTTGCTGAAAATATCAACAATTACTGTTTACATCGTTGCTAAGTTAATGGTGTAAAGCAAAAAGGAGGTGTGAAAAAGGTCTAACACAGCGCCGCCGTCACAGTCGGCGACACATCCGAACCGGGCCCAACGGCTGCCATTCTGAGAGGATTGAAGTCTCGGTTACGGAATGGCGGTTTCGTTTTTATGACGCCCCAAGAAATTTGTCGAAATTCATTTGCAGACGGTAAGTAAAATGGATCCAAGAGAAAAGAAACGAGAAGACATTTATCAGACAAGGTCAGGAAGGAGAGTGTAACTATGGCAAACGTGAAGTGCATCGGCTGCGGACTGGAGGGTTATCAGGTAGAAGAGCGGGTGGCGGCTCTCCTGGCCTATGAGGCCGCCGTCCTTTATGGCGAAGACGAGGGAATTGGTCGCTACGTCTTTCTGTGCCCGGAGGTGCAAAATCTGCTACGGGCTGGAGAATACCTTTCCGCCATTAATTCCGCAGGGGCCCTGGCCCAGCGACTGGAACAAGACAAAGCCCTTACCCTGAAGGAATTACTTGAGGGTGAGATTGATGGGGACGAGTGGGAGGAGTTCGAAGAAGGGTTGTCCGAGCGGTCCTTGGACGTAACCTATTTGGAAGAGATCACCTGCTTTAACTGTGGCGCAGACTGGAAGGAACTGGCCGAGCGCCTGGTCCAAGACTGGATCTATCTGGTTAGTCTGGGCAATGGCGGGAACGACCCGAAAGTTGCCCGGTTCGTCGCTGATTGCCCTCAAGTACAAACTTGTCTGAATGACGGACACTACGCTAATGCGATTGTGTGGGCT
>VXOH01000127.1 GCA_009840135.1 Chloroflexota bacterium
CCCTTGTCCCCCCTGGCCTCGACGTCCCTGGCCTCCTTGGCCCTGCCCGGATTCGGCGCCGCCACCCTGGAACTGGCCGGCGCCCAGCCTGGGAGAAAGCTCACCTTCGGTCTGATCCTCCAGGCTTTGCCCGTAGATAACGCCGCCAATGAAGGAGCCGCCAAATCCCGCTCCCAGGAATATGACCAGTACCAGCAGAATCAGAAAGGACTTGTTCATTACCGCTCACCTATTCGTAGCGCAGGGCGTCTATGGGATGCAGCCTGGCAGCCCGCATGGCGGGGTATATGCCAAAGAAAAGGCCGATGACGGCGGACACGCCCAGGGCAAGCAGGGCGATGTCCCAGCTGAAGGAAGTCTGCATGGGAGTGTTGCCCAGCAGGGGCTGGCCATTGAGCACACCGGCTATGGATGCCCCGGTTATAACTCCTATGGCGCCGCCGCCGAGGCTCAGCAAGGTGGCCTCGGACATGAACTGGAGGAGGATGTCGCGCCGCTTGGCGCCCATGGCCTTGCGTATGCCTATCTCGCGGGTGCGTTCCGTCACTGATACCAGCATTATGTTCATTATGCCAATGCCCCCCACCAGCAGAGAGATGCCGGCTATGGCCCCCAGAAAGACCACGAAGGTGTTGGTAGTCTCTTCCAGCGTTTCGATGGTCTGCTGCTGGTTGGTAATTATGAAGTCGTCATCTCCGGTAATGTGATGGCGCAGCCGAAGGACGGTGGCCACCTGGCGCATGCCCGAATCCATCGTGTCAATGTCCGGCATCTGCACGTTAATGGAATCTACGCTGATTTCGCCGTGGGCAGTGCGCTGGGAGCTGACCCGATAGTAAGCGGTGGTAATCGGCACAAGTATCTGGTTGTCGAAGTTGCCGAAGGAACCGCTGCCCTTGCTTTCAAGGATGCCGATGACCTCAAACTGGCGACCGTTAATCCTGATGGGCTGACCCAATGGGTCCCGGTTGCCGAAAAGCGTCTCCTTCATAGTCTGACCCAGAACCGCCACCTGGGAGTAGTTGGCCAGATGGCCCTCGGTGATGAAGCTGCCTTCTTCCACCGGGAAATTCCGGACATCCGAATATTCGGGGGTAACGCCAATTACCTGGGCCGAGGTATTATTGCGCCCTGCCGAAACCTGCCCTGAGGCGCGGATTTCCGGAGCCACCGCCTGGACGGATGGGGCGAATACCGGGTCATTCAGGGCATAGGCATCTTCCAGGGTCAGCGTGGACGCGCTGCCGGCGCCTCCCCCGATGCCTCCCCGTTGCGTGGTTTCCCCGGGTTGTACGAACAGGAGGTTGGTGCCAAGGGACTCAATCCTGGAGGTGATGGACTCCTGGACGCCCTGCCCAATGGCCATGAGGGATATGACGGCGGCCACGCCGATGACTATGCCCAGCAAAGTCAATCCGGAGCGCAGCTTGTTGGCGCCCAGGGAAGCCAGGGAGACGCGAAGAGTGACCAGGAAGTTCATGCCCGCACTCGATCGTCTATGACCCGCCCGTCGCGCATGGAAATGACCCGGCGGGTGGCTTCCGCGATATCCGGCTCGTGGGTGACTATGATGACGGTCAGCCCCTCCCGCCGGTTCAGAGTCTGCAGGATAGCCACCACCTCCTCGCTGGACTGGCTGTCCAGGTTTCCCGTGGGCTCGTCGGCCAGCAGGATGCTGGGATTCTTCACTAGGGCGCGGGCGATGCCCACCCGCTGCTGCTGGCCGCCGGAGAGTTCGGCGGGCCGGTGGCCGGTGCGGTCAACCAGTCCCACCCGGTTGAGGGCCTCCATGGCGCGGCGGCGGCGGTCGTGGCCATTGCCGTAAAGCAGGGGAAGTTCCACGTTAGCCTGGGCGGTAAGACGGGGCAAAAGGTTGTAAGTCTGGAACACGAAACCTATTTTGCGATTGCGAATTTCGGCCAGGCGGTCGTCGCCCAGCCGGCCCACGTCCTCCCCTTCCAGGAAATACTGGCCTGAGGTGGGCACGTCGAGACAGCCGAGGACGTTCATCATGGTGGACTTGCCGGAGCCGGAGGCGCCCATGATTGCCACCATGTCCCCGGCCTCGACGGTCACGGACACGCCGCGCAGGGCCCCGACTTCGACGTTGCCCATGCGGTATATCTTTGTAACGTCCTTGAGCTCGATCATCGGCGGAGAGGTCATCAGCGCCTTCCCCCTCCCGGCCCCCTGGGACCGCCCGTTCCTCCGGTGGCCCTCCGCAGATTCCGGAAGCTGAATTCGCTGGTGCTGACGTCCGCAGCTTCGAGGACAATCCGGTCGCCCTCGACGACACCCGATTTCACTGCCACCCAGAAGTCGTCGCTGCTTCCCAGGGAAACCGGCCGCTCGGCGACACCCGAGTCGGTCATAACGCGAACCACGGGCCGCTCAAAGCTGCCGTAAAGGGCCTGCTGAGGTACCAGCAGAACGTTCCGGTCCTCCCGGAGGACAATATTGGCAACGGCGCTCAGGCCTTCCCGGGGTTCAATTCCCTCGGGTATATCGAGCCGGATCCGAATGGGATAGCTAACGACTCCCTGCTGATTTTGGGCCTCGACGGCTATCTCGGTTACCACGCCGGGAATGGTGGCGTTGGGCAGGGCGTCCAGGGCGACCTCGGCCGACGTTCCAACGCGAACCAGCAGAACGTCTATCTCGTCAACTATCCCGTCAACCTCAACCACGCTGGGGTCCACAATCTCCAGGATATCGGTGCGCGGCTCCACGGAGTCCCCCGGGTCCGACATGATCTCCAGCACCAGGCCGTCCATGGGCGAGACTATGACCGAGGAATCCAGCTTGGCCTGAGCTTCATCAAGGGCAATGCGGGCTGACTCGATCTCATGCTCGGCCTGGGCAACGTCAAGCGGGTCGGGCGGATTCCCCTGGTCCTCGATTAGATCGGCCAGGTCTTCCTCGGCTCTTGCCAGGTCAGCCAGAGCCAACGCGATCCGGTCTTCCTTCAACGCCACGTCCAGGGGTTCAGGCGCCGTCTTCATGTCTTCAATAAGCTGCTCATAGTCCAGGAAATACTGGTCTAGGGTGGCCTCGGCAAGCTCCAGCTGCTGGGTATTGAGCTCCAGTTCCAGTCGATTGGGGGTTTCCTCGAGGGCGGTCTTCAGTTCCCCCAGGTCGGCAATGGCCTGGGCCAGGGTTGCCTCGGCCAGGACGATGCGGGCCTCGGCCAGGGACAGCTCCAGGGGGTCAACCTCCGGCTGTTCCAGTTCGGACAGGTCCCGGTCAACCACTTCCTGGTTGGCGACTATGGTCTTGGCCCTGGCCTCCAGGGCTTCCCGCTCCAGGGAGTCCGGCTCCTCACCCAGTTCGGCCAGGTCTGACTCCGCTTCGACCAGGTTGGCCTGGGCTACCGCCAGGTCGGCTTCCAGCTCCTCCACTTCGGATACAATACCCGTTCTCACCTCCTGGAGTTCTTCCTCCAGCGCAGCCAGGTACTGCTCCCAGCGGAGAATGTTGGTTGCCAGCCCCAGGGTCCCGCTGCTGTAGGACTCCCTCAGGGATGCCAGGGTCTCGCTGGCCGCCGCTATTTCCTCTTCAAGTTCCCGTTTTTCCCGCCTGCGGGTGGTCAGGTCAGAGCCGTGGGCATCGCGAAAATCTTCGAGGGCCTGGGTGACCTCATCCAGCGCGATCTGGGCTTTCAGGCGATTCTGATAAGCTTCCACCAGTTCCTTGTCGGTGGGCTCCAGTTCGGCCAGGGCGTCCTGGATGGCTGCCAGTTCCTTCTCCGCGTCAGCCTTTTTCTGGAGTGCCTCGGCCAGCTGCATTTCGTAGTCGGGGAGAAGATTGCGGGATTGCAGCACGTCCCTGGCGTCCACCGCTTCCTGCAGTTTGAGCCGGGCATCAGCAACCAGTTCCTCCTGGGCCTTGATTTCCTGCTCGGTGGGCAGGTCCGGGTCCAGCAGGTCCTCGCGCTCCTCCTGCCTCTGCTCCACCAGCAGCTCGGTGGCCGCAATACGCTCCTTGAGGGTTTTCAGGTCCAGGAAGGTGGGAATTTCGGGCTCCAGGGCTTCGGCCAGGGTTTCCTCGGCCTGCTGCACCTGGTACCTGGCGGCAGCCACTGTTTCCCGGGCCGCGGCCACCTCCTGGGCCATGGCCACCTCCGAGGGCCGCTCCAGCTGCGAGGCCAAGTCCTCCCGGGCCTGTAGCAGGTCAACCCGGGCGCGGCCCAGCGCCTCTTCCAGATTGGCCAGGCTGGCGGAATCCAGCCGGGCCAGCTCCTGGCCGGCCACTACCCGCTGCCCTTCCTCCACAGACAGCGGCCCCAGGGTTCCGGCGATGCCGAAGCTGAGGGTCTCCCGCCGGGGAAAAGCCACGTTGCCGTTGGTTGAAACCTGGTTAACGATATCGCCGTACCTGACGGGAATTAACTGCTGGTTTTCCGCCAGTTCCGCGCCGTCGGTTTGGGTGGAATCGGTGTAAAGCAGAAATACCGCCGCGCCAGAACCGAACAGCAACGCCAGCAGCACGATAATCTGCCAGATCGCCAGGGACTTGATTGAGTTCCAAAGCGCTTCCATGAGTTCTTATGTCCCCTGAATGTCCAGGTAAATTACGTCGTCCAATTAAGGCGCATGGTTATGGGGCCTCGGGGCCGGCGGCGACGGGCAGGGTAAAGCTGAAGCGGGCGCCTTCGTCTTCCCGGTCCGCAACATTGCTCTCCACCCAAATCACGCCGCCGTGGGACTCAACCAGGTGCCTGGCAATGGTCAGGCCCAGGCCGGCGCCTCCGGTAGCCCGGGCCCGTGAGGGGTCCACCCGGTAGAACCGGTCAAATATCCGGGGCAGCTCCTCGCTGGCAATGCCGGGACCCGTATCGGCCACCGTGACCTGGACTTCGTTCCCTGCCAGGCCGGTCCCCGCCAACCCGGCGCTGAGGGTTATTGAGCCGCCCTCAGGCGTGTTGATGATGGCATTTTCCAGCAGGTTGCCGGCAACCTGCGAAATACGGGTCCGGTCCATGGATACGGATGGCAACCCGTCCTGCAATGCCAGGCTTAGCTGTATGTCCTTGGCCTCGGCCCGGGGCCGGAAGGCTTCAAGGGACTCAGCCAGCAGGTCTCCGATGGAATTCGGCTGAACGTTCAAGGCCAGGGAGCCGGCTTCGGCCATGGCCAGGAGCCTCAGGTCTTCCACCAGCGCCACCAGGTGGCTGGTCTGCTGGCGGAGGGTGCCAATAGTAGCCTGGTCAGGTTCCAGCAGACCGTCATGCACGGCGTCCAGGTAGCCCTGAATGTTGGACAAGGGGGTGCGCAGCTCGTGGGCCACGTCGGCGGTCAGGTTGCGACGCTGCCGTTCCGCGGCCTGCAGGTTCTCGGCCATGGCGTTGAAGGTGTTGCCCAGCTGGCGAATTTCGGCGGGGCCCCGGGCCGGTACCCGCTGGGTCAGGTCTCCCTGCCCCAACCGGCGGGCGGCGGCGCCCAGGGTCTGCACCGGAGCGAGGATTCGCCGGGACACCAGGAAAATCAGGATAATCCCCACCGCTCCGGCAAAGATTCCGGCCAACAGCAGCGACTTGTTGACCTCCGCGGTGACCCGGGAAACCAGCGGCTCGCGGGCCTGTCCCGAATCTGTGGGTAACGGTAGGGCGGCGCTGCCCGCGTTGTCGTCGGCGTCGGGCAGGGGAGGGGGCAGGGTAGGAGGGTCTGCCGCTGAAGCATTTGCGCCGGCGGCATCGCCATCACCTGCCGAAGCCACAACAGGAGCTACAACCAAATCACCCTCGTCATTACCATCCACCACTATGGGAATGGAGCGGCCCCGTTTCGGCTTCTCCTTGCGGCCCTGGCCGAACCGGTGATGCGAGTCGCCGACCACCTGCCCGTTGGCATCCACCACGACAAAGCGGCGGTCGTAAAAGGAACCGGCCTGCTCCAGCGAGGGTTGAACGCCTTCCCAGTGCCGGTACTCGGAAAAATGGCGGGAAATCATGCGATGCACCCTGCCTACCCGGAATTCCTGGTTCCGGGCGCGGAACCGGTCCGTTTCGGACTCGGCGGTTTCGCTGACGAAGAAACCTACGGCAGCCAGGGCCACGCCCAGGGTTACCGTAAAGGCTACAATCAGCCGAAACTGAAGCCCGGTAAACCAGTCAGGAATAGCCAAGCCTGTAACCCATTCCGTAAACGGTATGAATGTAGCGCGCCCCACCGAGCGGGGCTTCCAGCTTGCGGCGCAGGCTATAGATGTGGGTGTCCACCGTCCGGTCGAAGCCGTCGAAGTCCTGGCCGAAAACCCTCTCGATAATCTGCTCCCTGGAAAACACTCGTCCCTGCTCCCGCATCAGCATCACGAGAATGCGGAATTCGGTAGGGGTAAGGGAGACATCGCGCTGGCCGGCGGTGACGGCCCGGTCGCGCAGGCTCAATGAAACCTCGCCAAAACTGAGATCACCGCCACCCTCGGGCCTGTCCCGTCCCGAACGGCGGAGTGTCGCGTTTACCCGGGCGGCAAGCTCCCGGGGGCGGAAAGGCTTGGTCACGTAGTCATCGGCGCCGAACCCCAAACCAGCCAGCAGGTCCTCCTCCTCCACCCGGGCGGTCAGCATGACGATGGGCACATCAGACTCGGCGCGAATTTCCCGGCAGACTTCAAACCCGTCCCGTCCGGGCAGCATCAGGTCCAGGACGATGAGGTCCGGGGCGGTTTCCCGGGCCTGGTCCAGCCCGTCGGGCCCGGTGGCTGCCGTTACCACCTCGTGGCCGTCGTGGGCGAGATAGAGACAGACAAGTTCGGTGGTGTGCGGGTCGTCTTCGATTATCAGAACCTTGTTGGTCAACGCCACCACTCCAGGGGAATCAGATTGACGGGCGCCAGGATCAGCGGACACAAATGCCGTACCGCGTAGTTACGTCCCAAGGGTCGGCCCAAAGATCAGCCACCCTCGGGAACGGCGGACAGCAGAACTTCCACCTGCACCTCGTCCTTGACCTGGATGCGGCCCGGAATGTTGGGGGGCGGAATCTCCAGGTCGTCCCAGGTGAAAGTGGTACGGCCGAGAATGAACAATTTTTCCGGGTCACGCCGGGCGTCAACCTCAAAGGTGACGGGCTTGGTAACACCCCGAATGGAAAGCTCTCCCTGGACCTCCCTGGTTATTACCTCGCCTTCCGGCAGCGGGTCCGGCAATTCACCCAAATCGGGAACTGTGAAGACAGCCACCCGATGGTTGGGGAACATGCGGCGCTGGACGTAACCATCGCGGCGGTCCGAGTCGCTGGTCATGGAGTGCAGGTCCAGCTCAATTACGGAAGGCTGCCCGTCCAGGAAGACGTTGCCGGACAGACCCTCGGTGTGCATAACCGCGTCATTGGGCAGGTCCAGCCAGGCCAGCTTTTCGTTGACGGTGAAGGTGGCCTTGGACCCCTCGCCGATGACGTATCCGCCGCCGACTTCAGCCGGCGGTGGCGGTTCCGGCTGGGCAGGCTCCTCAGGCACGGTGGGCTCAGGCGCTTCCGTGGCCAGGGCCTGAGTAGCTGCCGGAGCTGAGGTCGCAGGTTCAGTGGCAGTAGCCACAGCGGCGGGAGAGGCTTCCGTGGCGGGAGGCGCGGGCGCTTCCGTGGCCGGTTGTTCGGGTGTCGCGGCAGCAGTTTCCGCCGTTGGCACGGAGACGGCTTCCGTGGCTTCAGTGGCAGCAGGCTCGGCGTCCTGGCGGGTTTCCTCCACCGCGGGAGAAGAGGTGGGAGACGCCTGCTGGCCCGAATCAGTTGACGTCGTTGAAACGGGGCCTTCCTGCGGTTGCGGCTCGGAACCGCACGCCATTGCCGTCGCCAGGATAAGCGCCAACAATGCCACACCGAAAACGGGCGCCAACCGGGCGGAAAAACCTCGGTGGCCGGTACTGTTGCTGCCGGTATTGCTTAATGTATGCCTCATTGCCCTCTCGCTCTAACTGTATAAAGTTGCGCCGGGTGCCAGGTATGTTTCCGGCATCGTAGAATCGGTATCTATTATCCGTGAGCCTGGTGGCGGCAGTTCCAGCCTTCCGCTCTCCTGGTCGCCCTGGGTTGCAAGGCCGAATCCCACCGCCAGGGCAACGGCCACCGCACCGGCGGCGTACCACCAGCGCAAGCTGGGTAGATAGCGGGGAAGGGCAACGGTAAGGGCTCCTATGGCAATGTAGATGATCAGGGCCAGGGGAACGGCGAAAGTTGTGAAGTGGTCCAGCTGGGACCGGCCATAAATGACAACCAGGGCAGCCGAGGGCAGAAACACCACCGACCAGGTCACGAGGAAGCGCGCCGTCCGGGCCGGCGAGTTTCTCCAGGCAAGCCAGATAACCCCGGCCACGACTCCGGCCAGCAACGCCGCCAGGGCAACGGAGGCGCTGTTCAGCAGGGTATCGCTGGGCGAGCGCAGCGGCAGCGAAACCAGCACGGCGACTATCGCGGCCAACGCCCCGGCTGTCACGCTGGGAGTCATGGAGCGCCTCGTCGTGGATTCATAGCTTCTGAATTTCGTGTCGCCATTATTATGGGTGATGCCCTCCGGATTCGTACTGCTCAATGCTTCCGCGGATACCCTTCCATTATATAGGCCAGATGAGAACCGGTGGGAAGGGCCGGCATTCCGGCCGGCGCTACTTGGGGCTGGACCGTTGGCATCCGGCCCAGCCCCCATGTCCGACGGCTACAGGGGATCCCCGCCGCCGTTAGTTCCCCCGTTCGTTCCGCCGTCCCGTCCGCCGAAGCGACCGCGGAAGAAGGAACCGACTCCGTCTCCGCCTCGGCCATGCCGGCCGTGGAAGGAGGCATTGGCCCCGTCACCGTCCGAATCACCGCCCCGGGACCTGTGATGGCCCCTGCCGGCGCGTTCCAGACCTTGGGGCAGGTCGGGGCGGTCGTCGTACCAGGACTGGATGGCATCGGACTGGGCCTGGGTGATCCGCTCCTTTTCCACCAGCCGCTCCAGGTGGCTGGATACCCGGTCGGACTCCGCCAGGCCGATGGGCCGCAGCCGGATGAGGTCATTGTATGGGTATTCATCGAACCAGTCGGTTATCCCGGTCTTGACGGACTCTTCCACTTCCAGGTCGTCCAGCCTGGCTTCCAGGGCCTCCACCTGGCGGTCGGCAGTGGCGCCGTTAAATGCGGTCTGAACCTGGGCTTCGGTGATGTCTTCGTCCAGGTCCAGCGCATCGTTCAGCTTGGCAGCCACCCTTGAGGCGAAGCTGGTCCCGTCGCTGCCGGAACCCCAGCCTATTCCACCGTGAGCGTGGACGCCGGAAGCCGTGACGGCCACCGCCGTACCGCCGGCCAGCCCCAGGGCCAGGGCCCCGACGGCCAGCATCAAGAAGACCCTTTTCCGAGTGAATTTCAACATTATTGCTCCTTCTTCCTCCAACAACCAACCGAGGACCGAAGATATGGTGGCTCCTGAGGCGGTCGGGGAAATCTCTTTTTGCGACTGTCGCTGAAGCCAATATAGGCCAGGAGTTTCAAGAAAGTTTTAAGGAATGCCGAGAAATTCGATCAACTCAACCGATTCTTCCAGGGGCGAGAACCAGGGTATTTTCCCATTCCGGTATATTGCCGGCGGCTTTTGTTGGAGCCGGGCTGACAACAGCAAGAATCGTACCGGTAAGCACAGCGGGACAGGTTCTCAAGAATTACTTGAACCGCTTGCAATATCTCTTATCTGACGGGAACAGAGTTATTGAGGGCCCGGGTGCTATCTTTCATCCGGGCTGTTCGAGGGCAATAAGTAGGGGTCGAGGTGGGTTAAAGTAAATTCCAGGGTTCGGAGACTCTACGTTAGTGCCGCGGGTGCGAGGGCCAGGGTCAACCTGATGACGACTCCTTTAATTCTCGGAAAGCTAATTGAATATCAGGCTGTCGTAAATGGCGTTCAGCACCGCCTCATATTCAAGGTATGAGTGCTCACATACGTTGATGTTGAGCCAATACGCCTCAGTATCGTAAACCCAAAGCCAATCGTAATTGTCCTGAATACAAAGCACGGGGTCGTACTGGCTGCGATAACGAACGAAAGACCCTTCCCCACCCGTCTCAAAGAAAGTGGTGCTCTTGTCCAGAACTTCCATCAGCTCATAGTCGGGCCTCAATTCCTCAATATAGCTGGACAACCTCCGTTCCGAGGAAGAAATACGATAGCCAGGAACGAACATTACCACTCCGGCGAAGTCGTCCCTGCTGTTGAAGAGAACATACCCCTTGTCACTGTCATCTATCTCCCAGTCCAGGGGTATCTTGATGGTGTAGCCAAATTCCCGATTATCGAAGGTCCGCCACCCCACCGTCACCTGTACGGGAGTGGGCGCAGGAGTAGGGCTGGGGGAGGGCAGGTCAAAGCGGGCGCCCCGCTTCAGGTCTTCCAGTACGCCCCGAATGCTCTGCCTGGAAATGGCAAACCCAAGACCGTCTATCGAAACGCCGTAGTCCTCTCGAATGATAAAAGTGTTTATCCCAATAAGCTCGCCGCTGGACAGAAGAAGCGGGCCGCCGCTGTTGCCCGGGTTGATGGGGGCATCGGTCTGAACTACCCAGGACCGGTACTCGTCATCGTAGCGATAGGCGGACACTATCCCCCGGGTCACGGTGGCGGACCCGGCAATGCCCAGGGGATAACCAATGGCTACCACATCCAGCCCAGTCTTGATAATTTGAGACCCGCCCAGCGACAGCGGCTGGAAGGACCCGCAGCATATTTCCAATACTGCCAGGTCCCGGTGGGCGTCGTAGCCCAGCACCTTACCCCGAAAGGTATTGGCATCGTTGACCCGGACTTCCACAGTGGACGCACCCTCGATGACGTGGAAATTGGTCAGGACGAGGGCCGCCCCGCCGCCGGTGGTCTCAAAAACAAACCCGGTGCCACTACTGTTCGTGGTGCTCACACGAACCACGGAGGCCTTGGTCTGCTCAACCATTGTCGCCAGGTTCGGCGTGGGGGTGGGAGTGGGCAATGGTGTCGCTGTTGCGGTGGCCGGGGGAGTGGGTACCGGCGTGGCGGTGACCGTGGGCGCGGGGGTGGCCGTCGGGG